>CAZFPU010000054.1:0-11008 GCA_964521145.1 uncultured Methanosarcinales archaeon
TCGAGTTGCCGCGCATACATTCATGCTTCGACTCAATGAGGATTTAAGCGCACGATATAGAGCGGCACTACCTACAGAACCGGTTGGTTTTCTAAAATACAAACCCATTGAAAGAATTTCCTAAAAGGATGTTCATTCAATTTTTAAAAGATACAATTAATATAGAGAATGATTCTAAATTAAAAAATGGGCGCAGACAAGGAAAAGTTCAAGACGATGCACAACGTCTTCGATGAATTCACCAACAGGACGCTATTCAAATTGATAACTGAAGGGCATTTTCGAGGTCTTGAGAGCCCAATTAGCATCGGCAAGGAAGCCAACGTATTCTCTGCGCTGACTGAAAAGGATGAGCGGATAATTGTAAAGATCTATCGTCTTGAGGCCTGCGATTTCAACACGATGTATAATTACATCAAGAATGATCCGAGGTACTCAAATGTGAAAAAACGAAAAAGAAACATCATATTTGCATGGGTGCAAAGAGAATATCGAAACCTTATGCTTGCACGAGAAGCAGGGGTGACTGTTCCGGTTCCAAAAGAAATAATGAACCATGTCCTTGTCCTGGAATTTATTGGAAAAGGAGATGAGATCGCCCCAAAATTAAAGGATAAGGTGCCAAAAAACCCAAAAGAGTTTCTTGATAAGCTTATCATCAATCTGCAAAGATTGCACAAGGCAAATCTGGTGCATGCCGATCTTTCCGCATTCAACATCCTAAATCTCAATGAAGTTCCGGTCCTTATTGATATGTCTCAAAGCACCACCTTAACCCATCCGCAGGCAGGGGAATATCTGCTGCGAGACGTCCATAATATCGCACAGTTTTTTAGGAAGCAGGGCTTGCAAATTGATGAGAATGAGTTGATTGAAAGAATAAAGAAAGGTGATGTGAAGAAAACGAAGAAAAAACAAAAGCGATAATGCACTAACAACCTAAATAATGGCTGTCTTAGCTTAAAGATCTTTGATAAGCTTGTAGGCCTTTTCAAAATTATCTTTTGCGACGCATACATAAAAAGCCGAAGCCCCACCGCTACCAGCAACTGATGCATAGATATTTTCGATATTTATATTCGCATTTCCAAGCTTTCTTGCAACTGACGCAATGACTCCGGGCCTATCATCAGAGCATTCGATAGCCATCGCATCTTCAGTCTCAAAATCCAATCCAAGAGACCCGATTGCTTTCTTTGCCGCATCCGCCTTATCAACCACTAGATGATACGTTACTGCTTTGCCCATACTATCAGAGCGGCAGATTCCTTGTATGTTCACGCTAGCTTTTTGCAGCGATTGTGCCAGATCCGCAAACGACCCGGGAACGTCCTTTAGCACGACGTTGAATTGAGATGTCTTCCTGACTGTTAATGCGCTTTTTGCCATGGTTGTTTCCTCCGAAATATTGTTTTGTAGTCTGGGAACTAGCCAAGGGATTTATAAGAGTTTGCTCTAGTGAGTTGTGTCTCAAACTCATTGAAAGAATATCCATCCTCAGAATCAGTGCGCATTTCGTGCACCCAATTTCTACTGACTTTTGAATGATGTGTCGTCGAATTATTACCCTCGGGGTTGAGCGAAGCGAGCGCCCCTTTGTGCCGGCTGCGATCAGCCGAATAAAAACCTTTAAAATAGACCCTCGAGTTTCCTATGCCATGGAAGAATACTCCTATGAGCTAAAGATCCCAAAGGAAAGGGTTGCTGTACTCATAGGTGCAGACGGTGAAACCAAAAAATATCTTGAAAAAGAGACCAAAACAAGGCTGCAGATCGATTCCAAGGAAGGCGATGTGTTCTTGTATGGAACTGACGCGCTGGGGTTGTACACCGCACGGGAGATAATAATTGCAATTGGAAGGGGTTTTAATCCCGAAATAGCGAAATTATTGCTAAAGCCCGATTATGTGTTTGAGATAATCCACCTGCAAGAGCATGTTGGCAAATCAAAGAACGACCTGCTCCGATTGAAAGGAAGAGTGATAGGCCAGCAAGGAAAATCAAGAAGGATCATTGAAGAGTTAACTGATGCGTATGTATGCGTCTTTGGAAAAACTATTTCAATCATAGGGTCCGCGGACCAAACGCTCATGGCAAAACGCGCCGTCGAGATGCTTCTCGAGGGGAGTTCGCATGCAAACGTTTATAAGTGGCTTGAAAAAAAACGAAGAGACATGAAGCGTGACAGGATCGTTGAAGGAATTTAGGAAAATAGCTTTGCTCAAGAAATTGATTTAAAATTAGATTGTCATCATTGAAAATCAGAGATGAAACAATAAAGGCGGTTCGACGGTTTTGCTGCGCAAAACCTACTCGGCACCCCGCAGGGGGCAACCCCCGCCTCGTCGAACGCCAACTAAAGCGAAAAGTACTCTTGCACTAGGATATCGATTAATAAGAACCCGCACGCCGGCGTGCATTCAGCGAACGCATGCCCTAGCATTTCATTGGTGCGGGCAAAATAATCTAGCTTTTAAAATTCAAATAATATCCAATTAAAGAAATATTTCAAATAAAATAATTCAAAAAAAGAAAAGATAGTATGGCAAAGAACGAACCAATAGCAGTTGAATTGGCAAAAAAGCAAAGAGAGATCTCTGTAGCGGAATTCTTCACCAAAAATCGCCATTTGCTTGGATTTGACAACAAGAGAAAGGCCCTTATGATGACCATCAAGGAGGCCGTGGATAACTCAATAGATGCGTGCGAGGAAGCAAGGATCCTGCCCGAGATAAGCGTAGAGATAATCAACATCGGCGAATTCAGATATCGGGTCATCATTGAAGACAATGGGCCAGGCATCGTCAAGAAGCAGATTCCTAACATCTTTGCCCGATTGTTGTATGGATCCAAATTTCACACCTTGAAGCAGGCACGAGGCCAGCAAGGAATTGGTATCTCTGCAGCAGTTCTCTACTCCCAACTCACGACCGGAAAACCAGCGAAGATCGTATCCAGAATTGGAGAGAACCATCCTGCCCACTACTATGAATTAAAGATCGACACGCAAAAGAACATGCCAGAGATCCTAAAAGATGATGAAATAGAGTGGAAGAAAGATCACGGCACCAAGATCGAGATCGATCTGGAAGCCGATTACATGAAAGGGAGGCAGAGCGTTGATGAATACCTAAAGCAGACTGCTGTCGTGAATCCGCATGTTACCATAATCTATACCAATCCCAAGGCAGAGCAGACAGTATTCTCAAGAGTTTCAGATGATCTGCCTGCAGAATCAAAGCCGATCAAGCCGCATCCTTATGGAATCGAGCTTGGCATGCTCATGAACCTGCTTAAGTTCACCAATGCAAGAACCATATCAGGATTTTTACAGGAAGAGTTCTCAAGAGTCGGGGCGCAGAGCGCAAAAGAGATCCTTGCGAACGCAAAGCTACAGGAAAACATAAAGCCCGATGCGGTGACAAGAGAGATGGCAGAGATGCTGCTCAAAGGCATGCAGAATACCAAATTGATAGCTCCACCAACTGACTGTTTAAGCCCAATCAATGAGCCTGAACTGGAAAAGGGCCTTAGAAAAGAGATACAGGCTGATTTTTACACGACCAAGACAAGAAGCCCTTCAGTCTATCGGGGAAATCCCTTTGTCATCGAAGTGGGTATCGCTTACGGAGGGGAAATCCCAAAAGATCAGTCAGTCACCATCCTTAGATTTGCCAATCGTGTCCCTTTATTATATCAGGAAGGCGCGTGCGCGATGACAAAATCAATTGGAGAGACCAGCTGGAAACCATATGGCCTGCAGCAGTCGGGAAGCTCACAGCCTGTTGGACCGTGCGTTATCTTAGTACATATGGCTTCCGCCTGGGTTCCCTTCACTTCAGAGAGTAAAGAGGCAATTGCCCATTACCAGGAGATCATCAAGGAGATCAAATTAGGATTGCAAGACTGCGGAAGGCAGTTAGGATCCTACGTTCGAAAGAAGAACAGAGTAAGCCAGCAGATGGAGCGAATGAACATGTTCGAGCGCTTCATCCCAGAGCTCGCAGATTGCGTTGGAGAGCTGGCAGGAGAGAAGAAGGAAGTCGTAGAAGAAAACTTGCGAAAGATGCTCAAGAAGCCAGAGATCCAGAATGAAGTGATCGAGGAAGATAGCGAGGATACCAAGATCTACAAGATGGATTTTAGCAAGGAAAAAGTTGAAGAGGAAGAAGAAGATAAGAAAGAGGAGTGAGTGTTAATTCGAATAATCATAAAAAACAAATATTTCAAAAAAACCATTGCACTAAGATAGCTATTATAAGTGCGCGACGTGTTGGGAGCGCCTAGATATCCTCGCTTTTGAAAAGGGGAAAAAAAGCGGGCGGAAAAGGCCCAATAACAGAAACCAATAACCAAGAAACCCAATAAAACGATTCAAACAACTAACCAATTAACGAATATTAAATAATCAAAAACCAATAATAAACGCAACATATACTGAGCGATTAAAAATTCAAAAAATAAATAAAATACCAGCAATTCAAAAATAATAATAAAAAACTAAGAAAAAAGACAAGACAAAAATTTCCCAATAAAAAATGGCAAAGAAAGAATCACCGCAGGCAAAACTCAAGGAGATCGGAAAGGACGTCTCTGATCAGATAAAGAAGGGAGAAAATCCTTCCATTGAATTTGGGCTAAGAAGCCTTTCCAATGTGGTCTATGACGAGAAGAGCAGAAGCCTAAATCTTGGGGATAAGACGCAGACACGGGCATTCTTCAATGTAGCGCACGCCAAGAAATTTTTGCAGACCATGGAAATAGCCAGATTATCAAAGAATCTTTTGGATGTCGATAAGCACGCAAGCCTAAGGGATGTCTTTTACATGGCGAAACGTACCATTCCCAACTCTACTATCAATGTCGTCGATGAGCAGCAGGAATCGGATGCCGCGCTTGAAGACCTTGAATTGATATCAGGGTTTTCAAGAGAACTCCTCAATATCAACGCGAACAAGATGGGATCCGTTGCCGGAGACGTGGTCATCGAGGATTCGGGAGATACTATCAACTGGTCAAAACTAGGATCGGGCGGATGGAGCATCCCTTCAAACGTTGAGAATATCAAATTCAAATCGGTGAAGGCAAAATACATAATCTACATGGAGAAGCAGGCAGTCTGGGAGAGATTGCATGAGGATAAGTTCTGGCAGAAGCAGAACTGCATCATTGTGACCTCACAAGGGCAGACCACGCGAGGTATTCGAAGATTGCTTGGAAGACTTGGTGACGAGTTCAAACTACCCATCTATGTTTTAGCAGATAATGACCCATGGGGATATTACATTTATTCCGTATTGAAGTTTGGGTCTATCTCTCTTGCTCACATGACTGAAAGCTTAGGAGTTCCGCAGGCTAAGTTTTTAGGGGTAACTACTCAAGATATTGAACAATATGGATTGAAGAAGCATTTGATCACTTTCAAGGATGTCGATTATACACGACTTAAACAAATCGCTGAGTATGATTGGTTCAAGAACAATAAAGGATGGCAAAAGGAATTCGCTGCCATGAAAAAGAATGGGGCTAAGGTTGAAATCCAGTCATTGTCTTCTCGAGGGATCACTTTTATTTCTGATACGTATCTGCCTGAGAAGATTAAAAGGAAAGAGTTTTTGGATTAAATGCAAAGGGCGTTTCACGCTATCGATATCTTTCTTGTAAACCAACTGAACGATTTTAGCTTTTTCTCATCGACACGCAAAAAAGGGTTTGATACACACTCGATCACTACTTGGCTGCTTGCCTGCTATCCTTTGATCCACCAGCTATCCGGATCAATGGGCTTTCCATTTTTTCTGAATTCGACATATAATTTAGGCTGGCTAGAATGTATTGGAACGGTTACCATGGGTTTACTGCCGCTTGTTTCTGTATTGCAATTGCCCACGCACTTTTGGTAGGTGAATTGGTTGGGCATATTCCCTATTGTATCTCCTTTGAATACTTGCTCACCCACGCCCTTAGTAAATGTTGACCCTTCGATAGTTCGATATAGTACATAATGGCCATTGCCCGCATTAATAATTAGCTGATTGTACAGATTTCCGTTGTCGGTGCGGACTAGGCTTGAATATACGACTTTTCCATCGGCAACAGAAGTGATTTGATCTGCCCCGTTGGTTTGAAATCCAACCCCCATCGAAGTCCTACCATCCTCAAGGGTTTGTCCGAATCTTGCGACAATTTCACTGCCAGAAGGAACGGGAAATCCCACCTCACCCTTAGTATCTGCAAATGGCTTTGCTGGCTTGAAGCCATCTGCTCTGGTTGTAATATCTTGAATCCTGCTCTCCAATGGAGCCAAAACCACTTGTTCGTCTGTGGCCGCATTAGGGTTTGATTGCGCTGCAATCAACTCTTCTTGTCTTTTGATTTCATCTCGTTGCAATTGATTTATCCTTTCCCATGCAAGCCTGACTTCCTGCTCTGCTTTTTCACGCGCGGCTGCAGTATCTGCGACAATCCGTTCGATCTCTGCCCTCTCATTCACTGACTGCTCTCCCCAGCCCCCTTGCGCTTCCTGTGCAGCCCTTCGTGTTGCTATTTCGGCTGCCCTTTGCGCTTCTTCAAGCCTCTCAACACTTGCTTCCAGATCAGCTAAGGTAGGTACTCTGCTAGGAAGTTCGACTCCGGACGCGATTGCGCGCATGCGTTCTTGTTCTGATCGCGCCCTGTCAGCTTCTTCGGGAAAGCCAAAAAAAGTATTGCCTATGCTGCTCAGCAGCGATTTGGCTTTATCCGATGCCCATGTCCTTAAATTCCATTCTGAGGATTCGAGCGCGCTTGAAGGTTGTGGTTCTATTTTCGCTTGTTTTCCCAAATCGCTAACAGAGGAGAGTCTTTGTTCTGCTTCAATTACTTCTCTGGCTGCAGGGGTATTAAGCACTCTGGCCATAGCATCGGCAAATTCCCTGTCAGCATCCGCTTGGATGGCTTGCTTAAGGGCCTCTATCACCTGCGCTCTCTTATCGGCAGCGGGTTGCACCTCAGGCTCTCTAGGTACCGGTACCGCTTCAAAGCTTGTCACATCGTCCCTAGAGGGTATTTTTCCGATTTCGGGTGTAAATCTCCTTTCGAGAAGCGCGATCATTTTTTTGTTCGAATTGGTCCCATATTGGCCATCATCCTCAAGATTGTTCTTGCTCTGAAAAAGCGCAATTGCATTTTCAGTGTTTATGCCGAATTTCCCATCGAGCTGATCCTTCTCAATGCCATTTATCTTCATTGTCTGAGGGAGGTATCCCGCAGCGATCAGTGCTTCCTGCAAAGCTCTTACGTGTTCAGGATTCTTATGCCCATAATTTATTGAAATGCCATCTTTGATAGAGGTCCCTTGCAATTGTTTGAGTGCATCTATGATCGCTTGTATTTTTGGATTTCGCTCTGCATTATCTGCTTTGATTGTAACAACCACCGCAAGAGGGTCATCTGGCTTGCTCGGGTCCTGCATTATGTAATATTCGAATTTTGCGCCGGCGGGTCTGATTGTTATCATCTCGGCCCCATAGGTCCCGGGAGCCTGTCCTTTGTATTTTCCATTGCCGGTTATGGCGCCAACCTCAACGCCTGTTTTCCAGAACGATACCTTAGAATCAGAATTTGCAGAGAATATCTCTATAGTCGGTTTGCTGCCTTCTGCAAGCTTATCCATGATGACCTTGAGTTCGTTTGCGTTCGTAATGGTCAGTTTTTCAAGTTGAATGGGGGTTAGTTCTGCCTTCGGAATATCTTTGAAATTAGCCCTAAGTTCCTTGCCGCTTAAGTGAATACAGTTTATGCAATTAGGGTCTTTAGAATACTCTGCGAATACAGCCTTAGATGGGTCGATCGGAATTACCCCTCTTACCAGCGAGGAAAATCCTTTTCCCTTTATTTCCTGACTCAGAGAATATTCTCCTCGAAATCGAACTTTCCCAGATGCATCGATATGCCCTTCTTGAAAGCCAAAATGTGTCAGCTTGTTCGGGTCCGAGGGATCTATCTGATACAAGTGAACGTTCTTGACAACGTGCCCGCCCGCTCCGTCTGGCTCGACTGTAAGCGTTTTTCCTTTGGTGACGTACAGTGAATGCTCCCCTACGTTCACATCAACATTTGGATCCTCAGTTTGAATAGTAGTCTCGCTGCCAGCATGAATAGTAAGATCTCCCTTTGCAATGAGCGTATCCCCATTGAAGGATACAATCCCTGATTTTGGTCCGGGGACTATTTGGGTATCGTCGCCAGTGATTATCCGGTCTTTCGCAAATTCAGCGCCCTCCATTTGCCGTGCAGTCAGGTCGATCACAACGCCCCTGTTATTATCGATGACCATGAAGATATTAGAAAGGCTGCGATCGTCAGGATTATTGGTTCCAACAGTCCAAGAGCCATCTACCTTGTGGTTCCTTGCTTCAAGCCATACTCTTACCACATCAGGATCATGCCCTATCGTAGATCCACTTTTAGCGACCGAGGCTTCATAGATGGCGCGGGCTTTTTCATCAGTTATCACCTTCTTGAAAGCCTCCATCTGCTCCTTAAGCTTATTTTCCTGGATGAGCTGCTCCATCCTCTGCTCTGCATCCGATTTTTGTGCAGGCGGCGTTGGACCCGGTTGCTCGGGATCCTTTGCATGCGCTAATAAGATACATAGCACCAGAATCAGCGAATAGACCCAAACAAGTTTTTTTGTGGAGGAACCAGAAGATCTCATGTTTGTGGTCCCTCCAAGTTTAGCTCTCCGAGATCCTGCCAATCATACCTGTTTGAATATGCATACACCAATTCATCCTTCAAAGGCTGTTTGAAGAATAGACCGACAATGACCTGATTTTGATCGTAATGCACTATTTCAAATCTAAAATCGTTGGCATACGCAAGCTCGGCAAGCGCATCAAGCGGAACGTAATCGGGAGCTTCCTGCTGGGAAATCATGAGGTATTCGGCTATCTGCAAAGGCTTGTTGAGGTTGATGCCGACAAGCGCGTTGAAGGATTCCACTGAATATTGCCCATCACCCTTATCGATGATTATAGGCGACTGCAACGTGAATAGGACTCCGGTTCCAGTAATCACGGAAGATGCATGCATGAACGTTTCTGACTCCCGCTTCGCAAGGTCGCGAAGGATTCGCTGCACCTCATAATCATCACTCTCCTTTGCAAACGAATAGAGTCCAGGTGAAGCCTCGATCACGTAGCCCTGTGATTCAAAATCTATGAAATCCCGTAGGCAGTAGGCGATATTATCCTCGACAAAAAAAGCCAATTCCTGCTCGATCTCGTCACGGCCTGGCATAAGATTGTCGCCATGATCCCAGTATGTCGCTACATCGACATCAAAATAAGAAGTGGATGCATCTGGAGGATAGTAATAGCCGCCCTGGAGCATCACGTAGCGTATGGCCCGCTCCCCGACATCCTGCAGGCAGCTTTCGACGTACTGCTGCATCTCAAGGGTGGGGGTGACTTGCAGAGATGAGATGGAAGGCTCTTTGGTTGCCTGGTTTTGTATCTGGGTTGCGATGATGACCACCCCTAAGATTATGAGGACTATCACCAAGAACACACTTATTTGGGATTTTGATGTCATTTTGAGCATTTGCATAATCGAAGATTTCAATCGCACTTCCACTCTCCTGCCTTCGTGCACCGCTGCCCCCTTACCGTCGTTGGAGGCTCCCAGTGCCATCGTTCAGGTGCATAGTTCACCATGCCTTGTTTTCTCATCACGTTGGAAAAAGTTTCCCACACGGCCCCATTATCAAGGGATGCCTGCTTGCGAGTTGATTTGTCATACAGCCGGATGTCTACTGCTCCATTCATGTGCGGACCGGTAGGACTATACACGCCAACCCAGGTCAAAAGCGCATCACAAACCGAGCCTTTTGCACCGCAATGCCTTTCTCCGGCATTATAGGCTATTCGATCTTGGGCTGCCTTAGTCCTAACTCCCGAGAAATAGCGGACCTCGTACCCTTCCCCCTCGAGGTCTACTGCAGCTTTAGCAACTCGCTCAAATGCGTCCCTAGTCATCAGACATGATCCGGAGCCGCTCTCGCATTTTATGTTAGTTGGCCTGACCAGCTCGAGTTTTGATGAATCGCAGCCAGGCGTCGATTCGCATATTTCATGAGCTGCTACTTCAGAATCCAGCATACCAACCATGGAATGCCCGGAAAATTTTTGCTCAGTATCATCTACAGGAGCAGCTATAATCGGAGCAATTGAAGCTGTTTTTACTTCAGGCCCTTGTCTAGAAGCATCATCGGAAAGCGGATCAAGGGAAGCTTGTTTTTCCGCTTCAGACTGAGCAGGAGTCGTGTCATCTGATTTTTGGGAAGGGGCACTTGCCACCACTGCCTTTCCCAATTCCTCGATTGAAACTTTTCTTACAACGATTGCTTTCGCCGCCTTAGTAAGCTCAGAATCATCATCGCCGGCCGTTTTCCCATGCCCTTTTTCGAGAAGTTCAGAGATCATGGCTTCGGTCTTTGGACCCACAATCGCATCAATGGGAAAACCATCTGTCCATTTTTTTTCGGCGGCAAGCTTTTCAGCCGCATACTCCTGCAGTCGTTTGATCCCAGCTGCAGTAAGCCCCCCGAAGTCGCCATCGACAGGTCCACAGTTGAATCCCGCCATATTGCAATAGATCTGCAGATCGCGCACGAGTTTTTTTTCTGCTGGAACATCGAATCCAAATCCACTTCGCAAAAAGCCCTCGCTGAGGAGGCCAGGGGGAAGCTTTCCTTCGATGAATGCGATGTATGCGCGATCGTATTCTAAATCAAGCTCTTTCCATGTTTTCGTGCTTCGATCAAACATGAAATATTTGCCATCTTCTTTCTTGAAAACATCCTTTGTTCCTGTGGACATGATAGTTATTGATGCTTTTGCCGGTCCTGCTGGGCCTTGCAACTTAGGAGCTTGATGCAATTTTTAGAGCTCATCCTATGAGAGCTCATTTACCAAATTCATAACGGCGCCCGTTGTCCTATCCTGGACGATGATATATCCCTTTC
>CAZFPU010000055.1:0-10890 GCA_964521145.1 uncultured Methanosarcinales archaeon
CCTGGATTGCACACATCAACATTTGCGTCTGTGATCCAGAGATTGCTTCCATTAATTTCTTTTCCTAGATTGGTCTGAGCCATAGCCATTGGCATAAGAGCCAGCACCATGATCAATCCCAAAAACAGTTTATAGTTCATTATGATACCCCCGTATACGTAGTATTTTAGTACTGGTAAATAATTACTAGTATATAAATCTTTTGCTATTTTACAATAGTAACACTTTGAAGTACAGCGACTCCATATGTGGATTTAGGAATCAAAGCTCCCTTTAAAAAGGGAGTCTTGCTTTATAAAGAGGGCAGGTTTTGAACCTATTAGGCATTTGTAAAGAATTTTTATGGAGAAGAGCAAAATTATCGCTGCATAATACCCTTCTTCACAAAGATTTAACGCAGATATAGAATTTTTACAAAAAACCCTAAAAACTAATACGCCTTCGCAAAATACGTGACTTTCCCTTCCTTTCCCGTATAGAAGCATTTTCCAGTCATGGTCTCAGAAAAAGGCATTACCCGAGAGCTGGCCTGGCTTTTCTCCTTTATCTCTTCTTCGGCCTTGGGATCATCACAGAAGAACACTTTCACCAATTTTCTTTGCTCAATTCCTTTTTCAAATTCCTGCCAGTTCGAGGCTTGCACAATATTAGAATCCATCCAATGCTTTGCTTTCTCAAAAAGATCGTTTTGCATGTGTTCCAAGGTCGACTTCATTTTTTTTGGAAGATCGCTTACTGGCACGAACTCCTTGGTCCCCGTGTCTCTTCGTACCAAAACGACCTGATCCTTCTCAATGTCCTTTGGTCCAAGTTCTATCCTAAGCGGGATCCCTTTCAATTCCCATTCATTATATTTCCAGCCAGGGGTGTACTCATCACGATCATCAATATGGATCACAAAATGCGATAACTCTTTCTTTATTTCATTGGCTTTGTTCAAGATAGTGTCCTTGTCATCGCCTTTCCTAAAGATTGGAACTATGACTGCATGAATAGGAGCTATTTTTGGCGGAATGACCAAGCCCTTATTGTCGGCATGCATCATGACTAAAGCGCCCACCAATCTTGTTGAGATTCCCCAACTGTTTTGCCATGGCAGATGGTTTTTCTCATCTTTTCCAAGATAGGATATTCCAAAAGCCTTTGCAAAATTCTGTCCAAGGTTATGAGAGGTTCCCATCTGCAAGGCCTTTCCATCGGGCATGAACGCTTCAATAGTGTAAGTCCTTTTGGCGCCCGCGAAGCGCTCTTTTGATGTTTTTTCTCCTGCGATGACTGGAACTGCCAACAGCTCTTCAGCGACTTTTTTGTATTCGCCCAGATACTGCCTTGTTTCTTTCTCGCAGTCTTCTTCTGTTTCGTACACGCAATGGCCTTCCTGCCACAAAAATTCCCGGGTTCGCAAAAATAGCTTTGTCTGCTTGACTTCCCATCGTAAGACAGAGCACCATTGATTCAATCTAAAAGGGAGATCTCGCCATGACCGTATCCAGCGCGAATACGCATCATACATTATCGTCTCAGAAGTTGGCCGGATTGCATATTTCTCGCCATCTTCTTTTTCCTCAACCCACGCAAGCTCTGGAGCAAACCCTTGCGCGTGCTCAGCTTCCTTCTTGAAGAAAGATTCTGGAATGAGGAGTGGAAAATATGCGTTCTGGACGCCCATTTTTTTTATAGCCGAGTCGAAATTACTCTGGATTTTTTCCCATAGTGCGTAGCCCGCAGGCTTTATTATCATGAATCCTTTAATTGGAGAGTGCTCTGCAAGCCCGGCTTTTATGATGACCTCATTATACCATTCTGAGAAGTCTTCCTCTTTCTTTGCTTGGATGCCTAGTTGTTCTTCTTTGACCATTGTTCTCTTGATTTTGTATTTCTTTTTAAAAAAGATTCTATTTTTCTCTAACACCTATTATTTTGTCTCTCATTGGTCTAATTGTTGGTTTGGCTAGCGTTAATGGAATTGTTTCAATGAGCCGAGCCCAAGTGCAGCCAAACGACCCAATGTGCAATATGGTTATGGTGATCCTATGTTGACTAAAAATGAAGTGCTTGACCACTCGGGTAGTCTATTTTGGTGAAAAGGTTGTCCCAGTATTTCCTGCTAAAGCCTCCTTTAGGATCCCTCTTTTGCGGCCATTGGCAATGCATACTTTGCAGCCCTGCGCGGTTGCGTATTGTGCAGCTTTTACCTTTGCGTCCATGCCCCCAACTCCAAGCGCTGAGGATCCTTCAAGTATCCATGGGGAATTTTTGCCATCATATCCTACTTTGGTTATCAATTTCGCTTGCGCATTCTGATTTGGATTTTTATCAAATAGCCCATCTACATTGGTGAGGATAAGCAATTGCTGCGCGTCCAATTTCGCCGCAACCATTGCAGAAAGCATGTCATTATCCCCAAAGTTTTCTCCGATCTCATCTATTGAAGTGACGTCATTCTCATTTATTATGGGAATGCAATTATGCTTGAAAAGCTCATGGATCGCATTGAGCAGGTTTTCTGATTTTCTTTTATTGGTGAAAGCATCATATGAAAGCAGAATCTGCGCAACCTTTATTGAATGCTTTTCAAAATAGTTGCTATACTGCATCATAAGGATATGCTGGCCCATCGCCGCACAAGCCTGCCTCTGTACGATCTCGCTTGGCTTTTTTGCAAGCCCAAGCTGTGCCATCCCAACACCGATCGCGCCACTGGTGACGATTACAATGTTTTTGTGGCTTTTATGGATAGCGGCTATCTGATCGATTATCATTGCAAGTATATCTAGCTCAATGTTTCCTTTCTCATCTGAAAGCACGTTGGTGCCTATCTTTATGACAATTGGTTTTTCCATCTGTGCTCTCATTTATCTTTATTATTCATTATGTTGAATAGTAACCGGATAATGTCGCAATGGTTCTGTTTCCAATGCTACGACCCAAAGATTCCAAACCCAATTGCATGCGCCTTATCCCTTGGTCATTTTTTTGTCAAAAACCACTGGTGAAATTCGACATATTAAAAGATCGAAATGTTGCCACCAAGGACTATAACCCTAATTTCTTATTTAGTTTTGTCTGCGTGAATTTTCTTTGCCCACTTGAAAAATCCGAGACCACATCCCCGCTTCCCACCACAACATACTTGTACGAAATAAGCCCTTCAAGGCCAACAGGCCCGCGCGCATGGATTTTTGAAGTGCTTATGCCAACTTCCGCCCCTTTGCCATAGCGAAACCCATCGGCAAATCTTGTAGAGGCGTTTACCATGACCGATGATGAATCAACTGAGCGCATAAAATCAAGTGCGGCTTTTTTGTTTTCGGTGATTATGGCATCAGTATGTTTGGATCCATGGGTATTGATATGCTCAATTGCTTCCTGCACACTTGCGACGATTTTTACCGATAAGCATAGGCTGCTGTATTCGCTATCCCAATCTCTTGCATTGGCGATCTTCATCTGCTTGTTGTGCAGCTTTAATTTTTTTGCCAGCACAATGCCAGCAGGATCGAGTCTCAACTCCACTTTGTTTTGCAGCAATAATGGAATACACGTCTTAAAAAATGAAGGGGCAATTCCAGCATGCACCAGAAGCGTCTCCATCGCATTGCAGGCCGCAGGATATTGACATTTGGCATCGATTGCTATGGCTGTTGCTTTATTGAGATTGGCATCCTTGTCCACATACACATGGCAGATGCCCTCAGCATGCCCAAGGACTGGAATTTTTGTGTTTTCCTTGATGAATTGGACGAACCTGTTACTTCCCCGAGGGATCAGCAGGTCTATGTAGCGATCGAGCTTGAGTATTTTCTGGACATCTTCTCTGGTTTCGATCAATTGAATTGTATTTTTTGGAAAATTGCTTTCCGTGAGCGCATTATCAATTAACTCAAATAACAGTTTATTCGTATGCTTTGCCTCTGAACCGCCTTTAAGTATAGCTGCATTGCCTGATTTTATGCACAGAGCGCTTATCTGCACCAGCGCATCCGGTCTCGACTCAAAAATGATCCCGATGACTCCGATAGGCACACTTATCTGGAATAGTTCAAGGCCCGAAGAGAGTTCTGAGGAAAAGAGCGTTTTGCCGATTAGATCGTCAAGTTTCATCACATCATCAAGCTGCGCGATCATCTCGTCAATCTTTTTGTCATTTAGCTCAAGTCTTTGAATGAGTGAATTGCCGATTTTTGTTCGTTTTGCGTCTTGGATATCTTTTTTATTGGCATCTAGTATTTTTTTCCTATGGGAATCCAATGACCGTTTCATGGATTGAAGGGCACTGTTTTTTGTAGCTGCGGATACTACCGCTAGTTTCAATGCGGCCGCTTTTGCTCCCTCCCCAACTGCAGTTCCATTCATTGTCCTAGCTCCTTGCTTCGCTGGGCTGCTTTCTGCACGCTCTTCTTTATAACTTCTTTGATATCTGAATTTTCAAGAACTTCTCTGCCAGCAACTGTAGTTCCATGGGGGGAAGAGACCATTGCGATCAGCTCACTCGCATCCAGATTTTTTTCTTTTAATAATCGAGCAGTACCTAGGAATGTCTGCAACGATAATTGCGATGCTACCTCTTTTGAAAGTCCCTGCTCAATTCCTGCCTGCGTAAACCCCTCTATAAGATACGCAACAAATGCAGGCCCAGAGCCGCTAAGCCCGGTTACTGTGTCCAATTGCGACTCTTCAAGCTCAAAAGCAACGCCCGCTTTGTTCAATAATTCGTGAACTAGTTTTTTATCGGTGCTCGTGCAATTTTTTCCTGCTGCATACCCGGCTGCCATTTCACCAACGAGGCAAGGAAGGTTTGGCATTACTCGGATGAATTTTGATTTGGGAGATCTTTGCTCCAGCAGATGCAAAGAGATGCCTGCTGCGATTGAGACAATGAGCTTGTCTTGTGCGAACGCGTTGATCTCATCAAGAACTGCGGAAATATCCTGAGGCTTTACGCACAAAAATACAATATCTGATTTCTTCGCTAGTTCCACATTGGAGTCAAGCGCTTTTGCGATATCCTTTATCTTATCAAGATTATCTTTTAGTGTGTCGCATGCCAATATCTCAAAAGAGGCATCTGTAGCGATCGCACGCATGAGCGCCTGCCCCATGTTCCCTGATCCGATAAAGCCTAGTTTCATATGCATTCACCAAGAATTTGATTGAGAGTATAAAAATTATATGAGAACTAATTGCAGGGTGCCAGCAGAATGCTTTTTCCTGTCATGAAATGGGTGAAATGGTACTCATTATTTAAGGTTTGTGGGCACATTCGCTTAATGATAATCGTGACCCCCTCCCCGCCTTAAAGGAGGAGGCTTCCCGATCATTAAAAAGAAGCAACATGAACTGCTATCCAATGCACCTAGTCATTGTGTCCAATCCATTGTAAAAACTGTAACCCAATGAAACAGTAGATGAATGTTTAATAGGCGACCTGAAAGTCGGGGAATTAAACCCAGAGAAATATTAAGAAATCCCTATAAGGAATTTGACCCTAAATTTATAAATAAGGGAATGCTAGGTATTTCATGAAACGATTTTTGTTGTTCTTGGTTTTCGTGCTGTGTCCTGCTGTATCTTTTGCCCAGATCCCAACCATCAATTCATATGTCACCGATACTGCTTCAATTCTATCACCTGAAATAAAATCAAATTTAGAGCAGGCACTGCGCAGTTTGGAGAGGGAAACCAATGGTGTTCAATTCGTGCTCTTTATAGAAAATTCCTATCCAAAAGAGTATTCGCTTGAAGAATATACACTCAAAATAGCTGAAGAGAATAAGGTGGGCAAAAAAGGCAATGACAATGGGATCCTATTGTATGTTGCTATCGATGACAAAGCATACCGATGGGAAGTGGGATATGGCGTTGAATCCACGTTAAACAGTGCACTGATTGGAAGGATTTCACGAGAATACATCGTAGCGAATTTTCAGGAAGGAAATTATGAAAAAGGAGTTGTAGAGGCAGTGAATGTCGCAGGCAGGATCTTGCTAGGCTCGCAGGATGCAGACATTCTCGCATTGCAGCAAGAGGAAAAAAAGCCTACAATGAAAACAATAGGTATCATCGCGCTCATTATTCTTGGAATCATAGTTCTGATATACATTTCTGCTAAAAAAAGAAATGGAAGGGGAATTGTGGGCAATGATAACACGTATCGCGATGCAGCATCAGGGATCTTCTGGGGGGGATTTGGAAGAGGCGGCAGTGGTTTTGGAGGCTCAGGAGGTTTTGGTGGATTTGGAGGTGGTGGCGGAAGTTTTGGTGGGGGAGGATTTTCAGGTGGATGGCGTTAAAAGTGATAAGCAGCCCAATGATAATAAACCAAAATCCTCAATCCAGGCACACAAAAATGCAAGAATCGTGGCCTTCCGATCATGTATTCAATTAATCGTGTTCCATTGTACTAGGATAAGGAAACAACAATCAATAAAAGCTCAAAACATAGCATTCCAGAGGAGATACCAGCAGTAAAGAAACATAAAGCATTGATGTCATGAATAAATAGAAAGCAGGCAATGAAAAATCAAACACAACAAACAAAAAAGTAGCAACCCTTAAAAACAAAAAATCCATCCAAGCCCCATGAACCAACAAAAAAAAATGCATTGTCCAAGATGCTCAACTTTGTTCAGTAAACAAGTAATGAAAAAGATCGACCATCCCTCCAAAGCGATCCTTGATGTCTGCCCAAAATGCGGAGGCATGTGGCTCGATAGAAATGAAGTGTCTTTACTCTATTCATTTTCAAAACAAAGCAAGAAGAAGGTGAAATAATGAAAAAGAACCTATGGATAATCTTAGGCGTTGTGTTTGGAATCGCGCTGTTAGTGGGACTATGGTACATGGCAACCTACAACTCCCTGGTCAGGTTAAATGAGGACGTGAATGGCAAATGGGCGCAAGTGGAAACTCAATATCAGAGAAGAGTTGATCTTATCCCGAATCTGGTCAATACCGTGAAAGGAGCTGCCAATTTTGAGCAGGAGACACTAACCCAAATAACGAACGCACGAAGCCAATGGCAGGCCGCAACAACCCAGGAGCAGAAAGTTGCTGCCGCAAATCAAGTCGAATCCTCTTTGGCACGCTTATTGGTTGTCGTTGAGAATTATCCGCAGCTTAAGGCGACCCAGAATTTCCTTTCATTGCAAGATGAGCTCGCAAATACCGAAAACAAGATCTCAGTTGAGCGTGGCCGATATAATGATGTGGTGAGAAACTTCAATGCCAAGATCAAGACCTTCCCCGCAAATCTCATCGCAGGAAGCCTAGGATTTGAGCAAAGAAGCTACTTTGAGGCACGAGAGGGGGCAGAGAACGCTCCTACAGTCGATTTCACTTAGTTTTCTTTTTTTTTTGTTTTTTTCCTTCTATCCCTTTTCTTTCCTACCTTAGCAAGTTCTTTTATACTGCCATTGGATTCGTTAAGAAATGGACATGGAACGTATCGTGCTGTACACGACACAGATCGAAGGCAAGGAACTGCTCTATCACGTTGGAAAATTGGATGCAAGCCATATTCAACCGATTGCTGCGGGGAACAAATTCAGAGTAGCTGATGAGCTCTCACACTATTTACGAGCAGAACGCACGATTGCAGTACTTATCAATGTGGCTTGCCAAATTGCAAAAAGCAATGCCTGGCCAGAGAAGGAGTTTCAATCACTCTACAAAATAATTATAGATTGAGGTATTTATTCTAAGGGGCCTGCGCTTCTTCCCACGCATCGATGACTTCACTTATGAAATCTTCCACCACATTTGACTCTATCGCAAAACCCAATCCTTCGTAGCCGCCTATCTTGAAATTGTTTATGCCGATGATCTGCCCTGAGCTATCAATGAGTGGGCCTCCTGAATTACCGGGGTTTATCGAAACATCGTGCTGGATATACACTGATTTTCCATTAGGACCTTTTCTGTTCACGGCTGAGATAATGCCTTCGCTCACGCTAAAAGAAAGCCCTGCCGGATTTCCAACCGCAATGACCTTTTGGCCAATACGTACATCATCTGAGTCGCCAAACTCAAGATTTTCGAATTGTTGGTTCACTTTGAGCATCGCAAGGTCCAAACCATCATTAAACGCGATAAGCTTGGCATCGTACACTTTGTTTTCCGATGAGAGGACCCTGAGAGTGGATGCCCCTTCAACAACATGATAATTAGTGACTATGAATCCACGTTCATCGACAACAACGCCAGAACCTTGCCCGACATTAGTTCCCACACTCACGACCGATTTGATGACATCATCAATTATGCCTGAAAAATCAGCACCTTCCACTTCAATGGTTGCTATATCTTCTCGCAGCTCATCGAAACGGATACTGCTTTGCGTCTCGATCTGATCAAGCAGGTTTTGCAGGGCCTTGATCTCAATTTCATTGCTCTTTTGCATCTTTGAAAGGCTTGATCGCATGGCGTCTGCCTGCATCGTGGTATTTTCTTGCAACGCGACAAGATCATTATTGAGCTCAGTGCGCACATTGCTCATCGCGCTTAACATATCCTTACTAAGAAGCAACAGCTTCGCATCGGTATCTTCCTTAAGATCATGCAAAGAGAAAGCAACAAAAGCAAGCAAGGAGACAGATATAAGTAGTGTAACGCCTAGCGATATCTGCAGGACTTTGGTTGGGTCTAGAGTTATCTTTTTTTTTTCCATGAAAACCTAGGCATTGATTCTATTTAAGAGCTTTATGGATTGGTGATCTAGACTGGTGATCTAGACTCTTGGACTGGTCAAAAGGCGAGTTATTTAGGCGGCCCCAATGCGGGCCGCATCCAAAGCGCGCCACATTGGGCGCGCCTAAATTCCATAGCTTTTTAGTTGTTCTAATGATCAAAAACCCACTATTTGATTCATTATTTCGATTCAAGTGCAATCCTTGAACTAAATCCTTAAAAAATTTTGCATGAACATGAACGCTAATGCGATGGCAACCACAGAAAAATACACTGGCTTGCTCCACGGAAGAATTTTTGCCCCATCAAAATTCCAGACTGGGATCATGTTGAACAATGCAAGCCAGGAATTGATGTAGAACCCATAGAGCGCAATCGATGCGATCAAACCATCGGGAAATAGAAAGTAGAGTCCAATAAAGATAACTGCCAAAATAAGATTGGTAACAGGTCCAGCAACGGATATAATACCATTTCTTCGAACATCCACTCGACCATGGATCATGACAGCTCCCGGGGCTGCAAACACCAATCCAAAAAATGACATTCCAATGGCAAGCAATAACATCGGATCAAATGAGCGAAATTCTGCGAAACAGCCATATCTTTGAGCAACAAACTTATGCGCAAGTTCGTGCAATAAGAATCCAGTACCGACAGTGATCGCTGAGAGGATGAATACCTGATAGAATGTGAAATCCTGATAGCCTCGCATGACTATTGCAAAAGCCAAAGCTATTGCTATCCATGCCTTGAGAAGATCCCTTAGTTCTATATCTGAGGTATGAAATCTTCCAATATAAATTGGTTTTCCTGAGCGAAGGTCGAAATCCATGGAATATTGAAGAGCTAATTGTTTTAAAAGGTTTTTGCCCGATTCGCTTTTATATTTGCCTCAATTTCCATGCATATGCTGTTCACCGATAGGTATGACTCACAAAAATCGCTTGAGGAGCAGGTAACGTTTCCCATTAGACTGAGAGGTAGAGATGTCTACATCAGAGGTAATCCCAACAAAGAGTATACTATCTATGGTCAAAAAAACACAGCTTCGATAACCCCTTTGGAAGCAAAATACGCAGCAACATTTGTGGAAGATCAATACGCCACTATCAATGAATTATTGCAGGCTTTCCATGCAAAGGGCACACACCAGAATACAGTTGAACAAATCGCAGGCAAGCTTAAGCGGGCATGCGAGTTCGTAAGCGGGCACTATCTTGTGCAGAGGCGAACAATACGCATGCCCTATGAAAACGAAAGCACGAAACAAGGAATTTTCCAGAGCGGATATTACATAGGGGATCTATCCAAAGCTAGAAACGAGCCAGAGAATCTTGCGACAAGGGCTGGCTTCATCCTCAACTTGGTCACCGGGTATTTTCAAAGTCCCACCGTATCGACAGGCAACCTCAGCGGGCCTGAACTTGCATTGGTCCATGAGTTGCTTCGAAATGAAAGAGAAGTAGATAACCAAACACTACAAAAAGCAATCTACAATAAGGCACTGCACACCAAAGAAGCCTATAACAAGATCCATGTATTTGCAACAAGGGTCAGAAAAAAAATTGGGCCAAACCATATCGCACGGAGAAAAGAAGGATATAAACTTGTGTCCTAGACAATCCCATCGACAAATAATTTATGCTTTTCAGTGCCAGAAAGCTCATCGATGATCCTCTTGATTACGATCTTCTCAGGATCAGGCATTAGTTTCACCCGCTTTTTTAGATCTTCAAAGGTCTCGAATGGTTTCTCATCTCTAGCCTGGATTATTTCCCACATATGCTTCTTTCCAACGCCCGGGAGCAATTCGATCTGATGCATCCGTGTGCTTAAAGGCTGCGCCTTGTTGAAAAACTCGATGAATTTTTTTTCGTTTTTCTTTATAATATCCTTTATCGCGAATTCCAACTCCTGCTTTGCAGTCCTTGTTAACTTGGCTATTGGCAGCTTGCCCACGATGTGATGCACTTTGTCTCTTTTGCCTTCTCCTATGTATACTTCCTCGTAAGGCTGCAAATGAATGCCTTTTTTTGGGACCAATTCCAAAAGCACAAAATGGCTTTTGCCAATCGCCTGGGCTATCGGGGTTTTCATGAACATAGGACGTTCGTCAAATGGGTAGCCATTGGGCAGGAAGTCTAACACCATCGCGAATTCTTCCTAGCTTCTTTCAATTTTTGGGTGTTCTTGGATAGG
>CAZFPU010000056.1:0-10817 GCA_964521145.1 uncultured Methanosarcinales archaeon
TTTTATCGCTGTTTTTTATTTTCTTTGCGATCTCTTCTGCTGTCTTCTCAGCGCTTTGCTTGGTGTTTGCAAAGACAATTGCTTGCTTTCCCAATTTGAGCGTATCAAGCACTATATCGAGCGTTGCGTTGCCCGATTCCGCGCTGATTTTCTTTGATTGCATAGTATGACTGTCTGCAAACTTCTTATTAAAGGTTGTGATAATGGTTTTAGATGGCTTTCTATTAGTAAATTAGAATATATACTCCTAAAAAGCTAGGGTATTTAGGCGCGGCCAATGTTGCCGCGCATTCAATGCGGCCCGCAATGGGGCCGCCTAGATATCCTCGCTTTTTATTTCCAAATTTATTTAAAAATACTATTAAACAGGGCATTAAGAACGTCAAACAACCCGAACATGCCAGGTCTTGGTAATTGATTCTTTTCCATCAGAGACTATCACACTTACTTCCTTCTCTCCTTCAGATGAGAATTGACGCGCATGGGCATTTTCTCCGACATATGAATCGAGCAGGCCAAATTGCCAGGTGTATGTCAATTCGTCTCCATCGGGATCGGTTGCGTTGATCTCAAAGAGTGCTGTATCTCCTAGGAAAGCAACCTGTGTGTTGCTTGTCTCATCTATAATGGGTTTTTGATTGACATTGGTTATTTTGAATCTGATCTTTTGGGTTGTTTCATCTGAACCATCCGATGCGACGACACTATATTCCACTTCCCTATCCTCGCTTACCAGATCATGATTTGGGGAGAATACCAGCTCATTGCCTCTGATATATGATCCAGGGGCAAGATCTGGCGATGAAAAAACCACTTCTTCGTCATCGGGGTCAGGTGCATCAAGCTTGACTCGCACACTGCTTCCTTCCGCCGCCAATGTAGTGGATGGCTGCTTAAACTGCGGAGCCCTATTCACATTATCCACTATGACATCAACAAAGAAGATCTGCTCATAAAACCCATCTGAAGCTTTCACTTTGACCACATGATGGCCAGCATCTTCAAAGCTGGTCACTTTCCGGCTCAGGCTCATGAAGCCAGAGTATTCAAATGCCAGTGCATCATTGTCTGGGTCAGAGTATTTTGGATCGATAATTATCTCCTCTCCTTCTTTTACATGGATTGGATCAATTGGATCTATTGAAAATGGCTGATTGACATCCTGCACGATTATCTTGATATTTTTTTCTGAAGAGAGGTCCTTGCTTTGCGCAACGACTCGAACTTGCCTAGTCTTGCTTAGGATCCTGAACTTATCAAGCAGTGAATCCAATGCATCTGATTTCATGACCGTATTTGCATCAGGGCTCCATACTAACGTGTTGCCTTCGAAGTAAGCGCCTTCTGGCAATCCATCAGCGCTAAATGTTATGGTATCATCATCAGGATCAGATGCCTGCAATGGGATCTGCATCAGGGCTCCTTCCTCGACCCATACGGCGTCTGGAGCCACAAGCCGTGGTGGCCTATCCTTATCTGCAATAGTGATAATCACTGTTTTCTGACGAAGATATCCAAGTCCTCGCGCAAAAACAGTCACTTCATAGCCTGCGGCATCATCGTAATCGGTCTGCCAAAGATTATCATTGCCTAACGGATCGCTTATTGTGTAGGTAAGTCCATAGGATTCAAAATCAGGGATCTGAAGCGATACGATATCGGTTTCAGCTGCGGTGGTGTCTCGAATGCTTTCGAAGAGAGAATCAAGATCGACATCATAAACAGTCACTATCCATCGTTGCTCTATATCCTCGGTTCCATCGCTTATGCTAAGGGCAATTGCATGCTCTCCTGCGCTATCATAGGCGGGCTCATAGGTGAATTCCTGCCCACTTGAGAGGATACGGTCATCAAGGCTCCACGAATATTGAAGCGTATCTTTGTTTTGGTCTTCTGCTTTGGCCCTAAAAACTAGGCTCTTTCCTTCATCTGTATTCACTGTCGTTTCGCTTGGCTCTATCGAAAGGATTGTAGGCCCGATCTGTTTTTTTCGAACAATGATCGTTATTGTTTGGGAAGTCGTCTGCTCCCCATCGGATACGATGATGCTCGGATTATAGGTCCCTGCATCCCCATAGTTTGTCTGCCATTCGCCGCTCGCATTCAATGGTTCTGTATATCCATAGAGCAGCTCATCGTTGTCAGGATCCTGCGCCTGCGCCCCCAAAGAAATCTTTTCGGTCTCTTCTATCTCAAAGACACTCGCAGGGCTTGCGGTATACACAAGAAATAAAAAAATCACGATGAGAACAGTTCCTTTTTTCATGACTCTTCACGGTGGCTATCACGCCTTTTTATGCTCCCCTAATTAATGCTAGTTAAAATATTTTTTCTTTATGGATTCAGTAGAAAATTTTCGCTTCGCTCGGGTCATCGGCTTCTCGCATTCAGCGTATCTACGCTGGCAAAGAGGGGCATTCACTTCGTTCAGCCCCAAGGTGACTGAGCAACGCGAGGTCGCCTAAAGCCCCAGGGAATTTTTTCGCTGGGCAACCCCTTGTCAGCTCGTAATTGGGTTCTAATATGCTCGACCTGATGCCGATGACCATCATTTTCTACTGAATCTATTCCTAACCAAAAAAAAGCAGGTTGCCTAAGACCTTTTGGGAAGTAGGCATCATGAAATCTTATTGCCTTACGATATCAAGTATGACCGGAGGCCGATTCACATTGGCTACATTCACTGCCACGTTTTGCGTTGCGGTATCGGTACCATCACTTGCATCGATTGTAATCGTATACTGGCCAGCGCTGCCATAGTCTGTTTGCCAGGTGAAAACATTGTTTTCTTGCTTAAATCGCGGATCACTGACATTAAAGGCGATCGGATCGCCATCCTCATCAGTTGCGCTAAGTTCAAGCACTATAGTATCTGTTTCACGGGCATCAACATTCTCTATTGGCTCTAGCTTGGGAGCCCGATTCACATTATCCACGGTGAGCGCCCAGATGACTTCTGCAGCCGATGTGCCATCAGTCACGCTTACTTTGATTGTATGCGAGCCCGCGTCGTTATAGGTGGTTGTAAGGTCGTAACTTTCCTCATTGCCCACATCCTGACCATCTAGCTTCCAGTTGTAGGTAAGCGCATCCTTATTCAGATCAGAGGCAACGATCGCAAAATCAGCTGATTGCGTCTCTTTGATTGAAATGCTGGTCGTATCTGGCACTTTATTGGAAATTATCGGAGACTCTTCTTTTCTTCGAACGATGATAAGCGCCTGCTTGCTTGCAGTCAGGGTGCCATCACTGGCTGTTACCGTAACGGTATACTCGCCGGCATCGCCATAGGTTGTCTGCCACTGTCCGCTTTCATCAAGTGGGTTTGTATATGAAAATGAAAGCTGGTCGTTGTCAGGATCTTGCGCCTGCGGCTGCAAGCTGACCCTTTCAGTCTCTTGGGCGATTATAACGGTAGCATCGCTAGGAGTTGTTTCTTCTTCCACTCCAATTGGGATCTCTGCTGAGACCTCATCTGATTCATTGAGCGAGTTATTTAGTTCATCAAGCTCACTCTCGCTTACGATCTCCTCTTCTGAGACAATTTGAGAGCCTTCTTCAAGGCCAGGCTGCTTCGCGTAGAGAGCGTTATAGACATCACATCCACTGAGAACAAATATAGACAATAATGAGAGTACAATAAAAACTTTTTTTTCCACCATCAACCCCTCCTTAAGGTACATAAATTAGTAATTATTCTAAAATGGCAACTTCTATTTAAACTTTTTGGGTAGTGACATTATCTTTCCGACGGAATTTCACTACTATTTTTAGAAAACAATACAGTCTTTATATGGATTGTGCAGGCACTTTTGCATTCTGATTTTTTGATGAGGCTTTATTGATTTGAATGTCGAAATGATCGACTTGCTCCTTGGTTTTTTATAGCAATGATTTTGCTGCAGTTGTTTTGTATCAATGAGTAGGCAACAAATAATATGCAACTGATATATAGGAATGCGAAAAAAGACGAAAATGTGACGATGGGTCAGGTTTTTGCAAGGCATGGGGCGCAAAGAACGATTATCCTTTCTTAATATTTCTCTGGGTTTAATTCCCCGACCTTCAGGTCGCCTATTAAACATCATCTACTGTTTTATTGGGTTGCAGTTTTTACAATGGATTGGAGCCAATGACTAGGTACATTGGATAGCAGTTCATGTTGCATCTTTTTCATGATCGGGAAGCCCCATCCTTTAAGGTGGGGAGGTCACTTGCATGAACTTGAGAAAAAAATGGGCCCGGGCAGCTGTGGACCAATCCTTTCGCCGATTGGGAGCGACATGAGGCATTCACTTCGTTCAGCCTCATTAAACTATTAAGCAATTGTAAAAGAAAAATGGGCCCGGGCAGATTTGAACTGCCGACCACTATCGGAAATTCTTCTTTCGATGTCTAAGCACCAGTTATCAGTCGAACATTCTAACCGGGCTGAACTACGGGCCCAAAATTATTAGTAGCAGGATATGGGGGCCTTTTAAAAGCTTTTTGAATGAATTTCATGCATTTTTATGTGTCTTGTAGGAGCATTCTTTTAATTTTCTCAATATCTTCAATTTTTGAATGATCGAGCCAGATTTTATCAGGATATAATGCAATAGTGCAGCCAATTTCATTGCAATGCCCCATGCAGCCGGTCTTTGTTATCTTAATTTTTTCCTTTAGATTATTGTCCTTAACCCATTGTTTTAACTCATGATACACTTCTAATCCTTGCACCTTCTTGCAGCATTTTCCTTCTTCACGCTCATTGACGCATACAAAGAGATGCTTTTCTTGGGTTATCTGGCTTTTTTGCATTTGATTTCTCTAAAATGGGTTAATGAAACCACTTTAAAAATGTATATGCACTAACCACTGGACATCTCGACGTGAGATATTTAAATCAATATGCTGCTGATTCTAAATAAAAAGAGAACACGTAAAACTGCCAAATAATGATTTTTGTATAAGCAACGAAAAATCAATTACGCAGTATTTGCTCATAATTCCCTTTTTTAGCTCTC
Organism: uncultured Methanosarcinales archaeon; assembly: GCA_964521145.1. Taxonomy (GTDB): domain Archaea; phylum Nanobdellota; class Nanobdellia; order Woesearchaeales; family GW2011-AR4; genus BS150m-G66. Next base: position 5,007 of record CAZFPU010000056.1, read on the forward strand.
CAAAGGCCCAAGATATGAAACTTTGGAGGTGATTTAAAATGAAAAAATTCAAGAAAATATGGAGAAAATTGTCAATTGAAGATAAGACAGGCATTCTAATTGATAGATTTAACATTAATAAATCCGATATAGAGATAATACGTAAGCATAAAGAAGGCAAAAGAAGATTGTTGGAAGCCGCAAAGCTACAATTCGACTCTTTTGGCAACATTCATACAGATTTGACAGCTTGGATAGCGGGATATTGCAGTGATGCTGCTATAAGGTATAATTTTGGTTCTTCATTGGCTTTGAGGGGGAATTTTATTAAATCAAAACACAATCATTCACAAATTAATTTTTCACAAGCAGATATTAGGAGAAATATAACAATACCATCAAATGCAACGCCTCACTTGGCGGAGGAAATAGGTATTCATATCGGTGATGGGTCTCTTATTCGAATTATTGATAAGGCTCAACGATGGTTTCAGTATCGTTACAGAATAACCGGAGATCTCACCGATGAATATCTGTATCACAAGACGTTCATTTATCCATTGTTGCAACAACTCTACAATTGTCCACCAGTTTTTACTATAAATAGCGTAAAAAACTCAATTCAAACGGTGATTAATTCTAGAGCGGTATTTGAATTCAAGCATGATATATTACATCTTCCAAACGGCTCTAAAAAGAATATTTCTATTCCAGATATAATCCTTAAAAATGAAGATTTAATGAAGAGATGTATCGTTGGCATTATGGATACGGATTTTACCCTAAGCCATAATCTTTGCCTGCATGGATCATTAACAAATCACAAGATTGTTGATCAATTAGTCGACTTCTTTGATTGTGCCGATATTGGATATAGTGTGAACAAGAGTGATGCTGTTGGATATTTCAGAATACGAAAAGAAAGCTCAGCCAAAATAATTGAAGAGTGGCAATTACACAATCCAAAACATCTTTCAAAATACCATTTAACGCTAAAATACAAAGAATTCCTTACATTTACGCATACACATGAAAGATTAGCAGTGCTAAATGGCAACATGACATTTGATGAGCTGATGAGTCTAAGCAAAGAAAGAAGAAAAAATGGCGCCTCTGGGCAGAATGTCGTTGGTGTTAAGCCAATCTCGAACTGCCGACCTTGCGGTTAACAGCCGCACGCTCTTTACAGCCTTAAGCCATAGAAACCTGCTAAGCTACAGAGGCATCCGAAACAGAGGTTTAAAACTTGATTTAAATATGTTTGCCTCGATTTTTTGGTCGATTTTAGTCATTTTTGCACTGGACATCCTCACACCAAGTATTTAACCTAAACCTGCTCTATTTTTCAGATGTCCAATCGAATCATCATGCACCTAGACCTCGATGCGTTCTTTTGCTCGGTAGAAGAATCTCTTAACCCTGAACTAAAAACAAAGCCAGTAGTCATTGGCGCAGATCCCAAGGAAGGCAAAGGCCGCGGAGTAGTCAGTACATGCAGCTACTCAGCAAGAAAATTCGGCATCCATTCAGCGATGCCCATAAGTCAGGCCTATAAATTATGCAAAGACGCAATTTTTCTAAGGCCACAATACCATCTCTACTCCCAATACTCGAAAGGTATCATGCACATTGTAAAGAATTATGCCAACAAATTCCAGCAAACTGGCATGGACGAGGCATTTCTTGACGTGAGCGATTCTGCCAATGATTTTTCTGATGCAAAAATTATCGCTATCAAAATAAAAACAGAAATCCTTGAAAAATACAAGATCACCTGCTCTATTGGCATCGCAAACAATAAATTAGTGGCAAAAATCGCATCTGACCTACAAAAACCAGATGCTATAGTAATCGTCGATGATGCAAAAGCACTTCTAGCACCTTTACCTATCAGGAAATTATATGGCATCGGCAAAAAGACAGAGCCAAAAATAAGGGAGCTTGGGATTGAAACGATTGGCGATCTTGCGGAGTTTGACAAGGAAAAACTAATCAAGCGATTTGGCACTTACGGGTTGTATCTTAGTTTATCAGCGCAAGGACAAGGCAGCGATTTTATCGGCTATGATCGCGGGCGAAGCTCTATTAGCAATGAGCGGACCTTTTTTGAGGATACCTCTGATTTTGCAAAAGTTGGTTATACGATAAGAAAATTGTGCAAGGAGATCCATGAGACGCTTATTACAGAGCAATTCACTTATCGAACAATCAGTATCAAAATACGCTTGCAGGATTTTTCTACCTTTTCTCGCTCGCATTCCATCATGTTTGCCAGCTTAAGCAAAGAAATCATCTATCAAAGTGCATTGGATCTGTGTACGGAATTTGAAGGGAAAGTAATTCGCTTAATCGGGGTTCGCGTTTCGAATCTGGCCAAAGTACAGGGTCAGCGAACCATCCATGACTATATGGCCAGGGACCAATCAGAATCAATAGCTATCTAGACTGATTATACTCATTTCTTACATATAATGTAAAATGATACACTAAATATAAGATTATCTATCCCTACAAATAATGTAAAAAACATAAATAAATGAAAAACATTATAAATAAAACCTTACAAAAGATGAATTTCATGAAGACATTTTAAAAAATAAGCGTGTAAATACTTACATATGATGTAAAAATCAGACAATAATTTGAATAAAATACTTACAAATAGTGTTTTTATAACGAAGTGATTCAGTGGAGAAGCATCCTAAACAAAATAATGGCTTTTCGCATAGTTCTCTTGCTGCACAGGATCAGACTCAGCTAGCAAAAGCAAAGCAAATCCTTGATCTGCTCAAGAAGAAATACGAATTAAAAGATGATGAGCTGCGCCAATTACTGCATGAAGAAATGCAGATTCCACTTTCTATCTTTACTAGGGATCTAACGCCTCTGCATTCTTTGGTCAAATACCTCAAGGAAAACCTATTGCTTTCATTTTGCGACATTGCCCCTTTGCTCAAAAGGGATCAACGCAATATCTGGCGTATCTATCACGACGCGATAAAACGCAATTCTGTTTCCTTTACAATCTCAGATAACACGAGATGGATATCGCTTTCAATATTTTCTTCTGACTCCCTTTCAGCACAGGAGTGCCTTGTTTACTATCTCAAAGATTCCCTTTCATTCTCATTGCATGATATTGCCAAGATTTTGCAACGAGATGAGCGAACTATTTGGACGGTGTATCATCGAGCACGCAAGAAATCTTCACTCAAAAAAGAAGGGGATACTGGCATCAGGCCTACTCCTTATAAAAAAACTACCCGGGCTGAGGAATCGAAAAAACGGCGAATGCAGGATCATTCTGCATCACAAGACCAGGAAAAATCACATCTGAAACACAACAAGCATGAGAACGATTAGAATACTCGGAAAAGAAGTGAATCTCTGGATCCTCATAGCGTTAGTTACTGTCAAGATCCTTATCGGTATGCTGGTCCTGTATATGCTCAATGGATCGATAACCGGGTTTGTTTTTGTCTCCAAATCGAATCTATACCAGGACAATCTGAGCATGACTTTCAATGAGAGCTCTTCATTTAGCTGGATCCCACAGAATCAGGGATTACTGCAATCACTCAAAGCAAGCGGAAGCATTGTAGATCAAGGAGCGGCAAGGATATATCTTGAGCATAACGGGACCCGTTTGCTGATCTTTGATTCAAACGCATCGTTGGACACTGGGGAAAACCTGATAACTGGCTTTGCAATTTTAGAGGATGATCTGGCAGCGCAGAATCAATCGAGTAACGTAACGCTAAATACCGCGCCGCAATGGAACTCGGCAGAAGACGAATTCATAATAACCGAGACGACAAGCTTTGAATTGCGCGAGCATTTTATTGATTCGCAAAACGATGAGTTATTCTTTAGCGCAAGCAATACGGTTAATGCAACTCTTGCTATCCTTGATGGCACCCTCTGGGTGACTCCTCTCGATGACATCGTAAGCGATGAATTGGTCACTTTGGCGGCCTTTGATGGGATAGAAATAACCTTCAAGCCGATACTTTTGAGGATCAACACCCTGCAAGATGATGAAGACGATGCGCAAGAACCTGACCCAATAACCTTTGGCACAACACTCAATGGAACGAATTACAATGAAACCGTATCCAATGAAAATGATCCCAATGCTGCAACAACCAATGAATCATCGATCGATGATGTCTTGAATGAAAGCGTTGTGAATGGAACAGCATCCAATGAAACTACTCTTAATGAAACTTTGCTCAACGAAACAGCCATCAACGAGACAAAACTCAATCAAACGATCCTTAACCAAACAACTGAAGAAAGATCCATCGATATTGTGCTAGAGTATGATTCCTCTTCGGTCTATGATGTTGATAACAACGGAATAGAATCGATAACTGGCGTCGTCGATCTTACTGTTGCCAATTCTCTATTTGGATGGGAAGCCTCTCAAGATAACCTATGCACACGGTGGAACACTATCTCATCTTTGAATGCAACTGAAACGTTTGTATGCTACGGTTCTGAGAACTGCTGCTCATTTTTGGGACTGAGCAGTGCAAGACCATATTGGAATGATACCTTTTATAGCTATTATGGGCTTTATGGGGCGAGTGAACGCAATAGCATAGCTTCGCAGGTACTCTATGTGGACTACAACTTATCGCTTGAGAATCCATACACTGAGATCATCTATTCGAATTGGAGCAACAAGTCGGCGCAATTCTATGACTCTGCAATTCCTTTTGATGATGCATGCATTCAGAGCTGCACACTCTTTGATCTTGACGAGATTGAGTATAGGATCGTTGTCGAGATAGAAAACACTACCTTGACCCTTGATTCCCTTGCCTATGTTGTTGAGCAGATAGAAGAAGAGAACGCAGCTCCTATATTGATTCAGAACATAACTAACATCACCATATTCAAGAATAGCAATTATACGCTGGCCTTGGACGATCATTTCTTAGATGAAGACAGCATACTGGAATTCTCATTCTATGAGGGAATGGAGCGCATCAATATTTCATGGAATGGGCATAATGCCACGCTTGTTCCCGTACCTGATTATATCGGGGTGCAATATGCGTATGTAAGCGCGTTCGATGGCAACGAAACGACCAGATCGAATATATTCAGGATCGATGTGATCGAACAATTACTGGAGAATGAGACCACTATCGTTATTGGAAAACCGGTGAAATGGAAGAAGAAAATTGAAGCAAATGAATCTGAGGAAAGCATATCCATTTCATTGCATGATTCGGCATCGAATATCTCCATTAGTGCAGTATCGAATTATAGCATAGTGCCCATAGATTCAGACAGCGTTACATTGATCGATGAAGGAACAACGAAGACGCTTTTGGAGTACGAGTCCGATAAGGAAGAGGAAAAAACGCAGCGGCAGCTTGCTATCTTGGAGGATGCAGAGCAACAGGGCTCGACCAAGGCAATCTTGGAGAATGAAGTGCTGCAAAGATCTGATATCTCTGGCAAGATAGAAGAGCTTGAGCAATTGATAGGGACTCAAGGCGAGAATAAAACGCAAGATAGCCAGATCACCGGAGCTATTGTATTTGAGACGCCAGAAAGCATAGAGAGCAATACAACCCTGATTCTCAATGAGACGCCGCAGGAAATAACCGTTGAATACACAACTATCGCCCCTTATGTGCTAGAGAAAGACACTGGATATGGCAAGGAGGTCAAGATCATCTCAGATGAGCATTACTCGGATGTGTTTACCTATACCGATATTCCTCAGATTGGACGAGAGTTCGTTTCTTTATACTGGATACAGAATGATTCGAGGACCTTGTTTGAGAATGCGACATACCTTGATTCTGATCTTGA
>CAZFPU010000057.1:0-10144 GCA_964521145.1 uncultured Methanosarcinales archaeon
AAGCAATACGATGTCAAGTCCCAGAAGGAGGATAAGAAACTTGAGAAAATAAGAAATGAACTCTACAAGCTTAGTTTCTATAATGCTACTTTCAATCATCTCTATAAGAGTTTCTTCTCAAAGGATCTAGAAAATGTGCCGGTGCAGGAAGGCAAGGAATTAGTGAAAAAAGAACTTATCGCGATGGGCCATGCCCTGTCCTACTATCAGCTTACGGGGGAAGTGATCTCACGCTCGTTGGCAGAATGTGTTGTTAAGATAGTTGATGATCAGTGGTTCATGCATTATGCCGATGAGGGATGGAAAAAACTCGCGCACGAATGCCTTGATCAGATGAAATTGTATCCAGAAAAAAGCAGGCAGCAGTTCAATTATGTGCTTGACTGGCTGCAGAACTGGGCCTGTGTTCGAGAAGTTGGCCTTGGGTCAAAACTGCCATGGGACCAAAAATGGGTCATTGAATCTTTATCGGATTCCACGATCTACATGGCTTACTACACGATCGCGCATCTCGTGAAGCAGGAAAATCTCAATGATATCGATGATTCGGTCTTTGACCATATTTTCCTAAACAAGCAAAAGCCTGCAAAAAACCTGAAATTTTTAGATGAGATGAAAAAAGAGTTCGATTATTGGTATCCGCTGGATTTTAGGAATTCTGGAAAAGATCTGATCCAAAATCATCTTGCTTTCTGTATTTTCAATCATACTGCCCTGTTTCCAAAAGATAAATGGCCAAAATCATTTGGGGTAAATGGGTGGGTTACTGTCGATGGGGAGAAGATGTCAAAATCTTTAGGTAATTTCATCATGCTAAAGGATTTGGCAAAGGACTATTCGGTGGATACATCCAGAATAACTATCATGAGCGGGGGCGAGGGCCTTGATGATCCGAATTGGGATAGCGAATTCGCCAAGTCAATGGGACCAAAGCTTGAGAACCTCTACGCATTTTGCATGGATCATTACAATAAAGGGAAAAATGAGAAATCAAACGCGGACAAATGGATGGAATCGCAATTGCATCTGATAATAAAAGAGACCACGCATTCAATGGAGGAGACCTTATTTAGATCGGCATTGCAGCAATCATTCTTTGAATTGCAGCGCATCATGCGCCATTATGTGACCAAGACTGATGGCAATTATAACAAGGATATCATGAATCAGGCTATTGAATCGGCAATTCTCATGATCTCTGTGTTCACCCCTTTCATGACCCAGGAGCTTTGGGAAAAAATAGGGAAGCAAGGATACATTATCAGTGCACCCTGGCCAATTGCCAATGAGAAAAAAATAGATCTGAAATCCATTTACCTCGATGAATTGATCGATACCATGAAAAAAGACGTTATTGCGATTCAAAAGCTCGCCAAAATGCAGAAGTTGGTGAAGATAACCGCAATCCTCTCACATGAATGGAAATACTCATTTGTTGCCCAGCTAAAGGAGCTTATGAAGGAGACACGAGATCAAGGAATAATCATGAAGAAGCTGCTTGAAAGCGATCTTAAGGCGCATGCTGCTGATATTGCAAAGATAGTGCCACGTTTGTTAAAGAATCCGGCGCTTATTCCAACGGTCTTATTGACACGTTCAGATGAGAAATCGGCCCTTATGGAAGCTGCTCCTCTTCTTGAGAAGGAATTTTCATGCCTTGTAGAATTAACTGATGCTGAAAATACAAGTGCCGCAAAGGCTGGACAGGCGATGCCTGCAAAGCCAGCGATTGTCATAGAATAGCACTAAAAACATTTATTTCTTACCTGATCTGCCAAAGATCGTCTTGATTTTTTGGGTTACACTAGACTCCTGCCAGGCGCGCTCCCTTGACTCTATAAGATTTGTAGCCATGAGCGAGAGCCCATAGAGTACGATCCCAATCCCGCTGAATGCGAAAACAATGGTGAGCATCTTTCCCGTATCGGTCTTTGGGACGAAATCGCCATACCCTATGGTGGTCATAGTCGCAGCACTAAAATACAATGCATCCAGATATCGCCATTGCTCTATCTTTGAGAAAAGCGCAGCCCCTCCAAAAAGCAGGATGAGGATGACTATAGACACATACGTAAGTCGGTATTTGTTTTGAGTTTCAGGGCTATCGACCATAGCATGTGTTTGTACTCTTTTGTTTTTATTGGTTTCTTTTTTAATGGAAGAGTACCCGGCAAAGGGATTTCCCATGAATTTTTTTTATTATAGAGTTGGAAATGGGTAGAAGAGTACCCCTGTGACAAAAACCAATGGACTCTTCGCATTTGTCTTCGAAAAAGCAAAAAAGAGTGGAAAACATTTTCATGGAGCCAGACAAAGGCAAAAATTTATGTATGGCAGGCCATCCTTGCATATCTGGATCAAATGGATATCATTGTTGTGGGGACTGGCGCAGTGGGCAGCGTTTATGGGGCGCTGTTATCACAAAAAAACGATATAGTGTTCTTGGTCAGAGATAAGGCTTCAATTCCCAATAATGCAATCACGCTACAAGGGCATGTCAGCAAGAGTTTTTCAGTCCAAGCGACAACCAAAATAAGATCAATAAAAAAAGATACAATTATTCTTCTGTGCACTAAAGTACACCAAACAAAGGATGCGCTTAGGCCAATACTTTCCTTGCTTCAAAAAGATACAATAATCATCTGCATGCAGAATGGCTATGGTGCAGAGGATATAGCAAGAAAAATTGTTGGAAACAGATGCATAGTGCTGCGTGCTATAACTTCAATTGGGACTGAGCGGATAAAACCAGGACTCGTGCGTTATCACCACAGCGGAAAAACGATAATCGAAAAAAGCAAAGCAAGCATCAAAATCATAAAAATGCTCAATGATTCAGGATTGGAAAGCATCGAAAGCAAGGACATAAAAAAAGACATATGGAGAAAGCTCATTGCAAACTGCATGGCTAACCCAATAACTGCGCTATTCAACATCAAGAATAAAGAGATAACCAATCAAAACTTACGGCCGATCGCAGAATCGATTGGCAAGGAGTGCATCAGGGTCGCAAAAAAAGATGGTGTTTATTTTGATGAAAAAACAATTGATGAAATCCTTGGTTTTATCTCAAAATCAGAAAATATGTCCTCGATGCTGCAGGATATTCGTAGTGGAAGAAAGACAGAAATCGATTTTCTGAATGGGGTGATTGTTGCCTTAGGAAAAAAATACGGCATTGAATGCCCAACCAATGCAGCCATTGTTTCTATGATCCATTATTTGCAAAGTAGGCAATCCCCCTCTAAATAAACAATATTTTTCTTTCACATAAACATTTATAAGCCACTTAATTCTTGTCATGTCATGAAAATAAGCAAAGCCTTGCTCGTCTACACGGTCCCAAAAAACATCCAGCAAAGCAAGACGCTTGAATACGTAAAAAAGGTCGTACGAAAGCATGGCATACATTTGGTGCATGAAGAGCGCTTTCGATTAAAGCACTGGCACTTTAAGGATGCTGATCTGGTCATCTCCTTGGGAGGCGATGGGACGTTTCTTCGCGCTTCTCATTATATCCTGGATAAAACCCCTGTTTTTGGGGTGAACCTGGATCCGCGCAATAAAGAAGGGTTTTTCACGGTCTCAAATGCCCTTGATTTTGAGCAAAAGCTTGTAAAGATCATGATGGGAAAATGCAAAATCAGACAATTGCAGCGGGTGCAGGCTTTCATCGATGGGAAGAAGATCCATGAAGCCGCTTTGAATGAATATTATATCGCATCAAAGATACCCTATCACACCGCGCGCTATTTTTTGACCGTTCGAAAGAAAAAAGAGCGCCAAAAGAGTTCAGGAATCTTAGTTGCTGCTCCTGCTGGAACCTATGCGTGGGCAAAAAGCGCTGGCGGAAAAGAGTTACCGTTGTTTTCAGATCAATTTGAATACGTGACACGTGAGCCCTACTGCGGAAAGATATCCGCTAAATGCTCCATGATGCAGGGCATCCTTGAAAAGAATGAGAAAATCACTATCGAATTCGAGTTTGGCCAGGGGATCATCATAGCCGATTCAACGGCGCGAGAGCACCAATTCAACGCAGGCCAGAAGATAACGGTAACCATCTCAAAAAATCCTCTTTATACGATCCGTTTTGACTAATTATTGATTTTTGGATGGCTTTGCGATCATTGCTGCATTTATACTATGAAACTATCAAAACTTGGGGAGCACTCTTTATTGGAGTTCATCTATTCTAAATTGAAGACCAGGGGAAAAAAGGTAGTTCAAGGCGTAGGTGATGATGCGGCCGTTTTGGATTATGATAAAAAATATTTCTTGCTTCTGACTACCGACTCATTAATTGAAAATATCCATTTCAGGAAACAATGGTTTTCAGCTGAGCAGATTGGAAAGAAGGCAATCGAACAGAATGTATCTGATATTGCTGCAATGGGTGGGTCTCCAACATATGCGTTAGTTTCTTTGCAATTACCAAATTCTCTTGATTTTTCCTATTTTCAGAAACTCTATGGTGGAATCTTAAAACAATGCAGTGCTTATAGCATACAAATCATCGGCGGGAATATCTCGCAGGCTAAAGAGATCTCAATTTCAATAACTATGCTTGGGCTTGTTGAAAAAAATAGGATATGTTTGAGAAAGAATGCCAAAAAAGGAGATCTGATCTGCGTAACCAATGATCTTGGGAAGAGTTGTGTTGGTCTTGAGTTACTAAAAAAAGCAAAGAAGGGGCCAAGCATTGATTACTTTCTAAATCCGAAGGCGAAATTAAAAGAAGGCAGGATATTATCTGGAAATGGAGTTAAGTCAATGGAAGATGTATCCGATGGACTGTCTTCTGAGATCCATAACATTTGCAAAGCATCCAATGTTGGCGCGATTATTTATCAGGATAAGACCCCAATAAAAAAAGAAACGGTAAATGATGCAAAAAAAATGGGAAAAGATCCAATACAATGCGCACTGTATGGTGGAGAGGAGTTTGAGCTGGTGTTCACGGGTCCCAAAAGATTGATTTCAAAGCTAAGAAACAAAAAAATACAATTTTCAGTCATTGGAGAGATTGTGGATAAAAGCAAAGGTGTTTCTTTGATAAGTAAAGGAAAACCAATGAAATTGTCAAGAGGATTTGAGCATTTTAAGTGAGACAAACTATTTTTTATGATCTCGTATTCTTGGGTTCATGCAGGCGCCCGGCTGCCACTGCCCAAAATTCGTTGGAGCTTTTCCAATCTTTTTTTTTGGGCAGGCAGTCATGGAAAGTCCAGTCATTCGCGCGAATGTAGTTTAGCAATGGCTGCGTGATCATATCATGGTGATATGTTGAGGTTGTCATGACAAAAGGGATCTTTTTCTCTACTGCTTGCTCTGCTATGAGTATGCCTAGCGGCTGGTTTGCCTCTGATTGGCTCATTGCTTCCAAAAGCTTGCCATAGTAGTCGCCATACGGGTGGAATTCATCTTTACTTCTTTTATCTTCATGACGTTTCATGTATGTCTTTGCTAGTGCAGAAGAGATGCCTTTTGAGATGCTGCCAACAACTTTTAGGGTTACAATGATGGCATTTTGAGGAATAAAGTCATATTCTGATGTTCCAAGATATAGCCGGGCATAGCGCGCGATCTCTGCATCTTCTAGATTCACGTATTTTTCTAAAGATTCAAGAGAGCTTTTGATCTTTTTTTCGTGAGAATCAGATTCTGCGAGCCTGCTCACCAAGGATGTTCCCAAAGTGATATCATTGCTGCCTTGGGCTTTTGGGAAAAAGCAATCTATGAACGCTGCATCAAGGCCTGGCTGTTCATGCAATATGCGCATTGCCCCATCATAATCTTTTGCGTGATACAGTGCAGTATGCGGCTGCGCTTTAAGATAATTAGTTGCGGCAGCTGCAAACAAGGGATTGTCCTCGACTAGCAGTATGCTTTTCATTTTGGACGAAGAGGTGGTTGAGCGCTTATAAATGTATTTTGTATTGGTAGGTAATCTGATACAGCATTTGCCTAAAAAAGAAAATTTCTTAAGCATTCTTGCATTTACCAAATCATGACATCAAAACCAAAGATGGACTATCTTTTTGTCCTAAAAGCGCTGCAAGACATTCCTTTTGGTGTGGGCAGGAAATTATTGATGGAATTTCTGCAGGGAAGTTCTAAACATGAATCCATCAAGAGAAATAGACTCGATAAACTGGAATCTTTTGGAAGCTTGGCGTATGGAACCGATGAATTAAGTTCTTTGATTGATGGCCTGGTCATGAATGATTTCATCAAACAGGTTGCGGTCAAGGGAAATGCATTTGTAAAGGTGTATGAATTAAGCTCTAAAGGACAGCAGGAGATCAAGGATCCTTCTTTTTACAAGAGAAAGCTTGCGTATTTGAGCAAGGAATCAATGCCAACTGCCATAACTGAGCAAGATAAGGCACTATTTTCTGCTTTGGGTGATTATCTTTCTAAATATACCGATGAGCAAAAGAAGGCAATTACGTGCAATAATGATAAGATACTCTGTATTGCGGGGGCTGGCTCTGGAAAAACGACTGTTTTGATCAAGCGCATTCAATTTTTGATACAGTATCGATCGGCAAACCCTTCGAAGATCTTGGCAATCACATTCACCAGAAAAGCTCGGCAGGAAATGAAAACTAGGTTGGATAAATTGGGACTTGGTGAGCAGGTGCACATTGAGACATTCAATTCATTCTGCGAAAAACAATTGATACATCACAATGACTTAGTGTATGGAAGAATGGTTCATACGATGAGCTATCGGGATCGATTCAGGATCATGCAAAAAGCGCTGCATTCTGCAAAATACACCATGGATAAAGCATTACAAGTGTATTTTAGCCAATCGCAGATGCGCTTAAAGACCCCTGAGCAGCTTGCTATTATTTTCATGAATGATTGCTTTTTCATTCGCGATTACTTTGCGTCAAAGAAGCAGAACATTGAGCCTTCATTATTCACTGATTTTGATTTCAAGCATAAGAATACTATTGATTTGATAATCTCTATCTGCTCGCATATCAATTTGTTCATGGAGCAGGAAGGCTTGCGTGATTTTGCGGATCAATTGCTTGATACTCTGTCTCTTTTTGAGGGGCATAAGGGGTTGATACCTTCATTTGAGCATATTTTAGTTGATGAGTATCAGGACGTGAACGCAACGCAAATGCATTTACTACGGCTATTGAATGCTCCCAATCTCTTTTGTGTGGGGGATCCAAGACAATCGATTTATGGGTGGCGCGGGTCTGATATTCGTTACATTTTGCAATTTGAGGAGATGTTTCCTGCTTGTGAAATAATATCCTTGACCAAGAATTATAGGTCTTCTTCCTATATCGTGTCCTTGATCAATCATGCGATAGCTCCTATGGGCCTTCTGGATCTGGAATCTGCGGTGGATTCTAAGAAGGATATCCAACTACATCCATTTCATTCTGATTCAGAGGAATTTTCCTTTGTTATTGATAGGATTTTGAATGCTTCTATTGCTCGGGAGGAAATTTTTGTGCTGGCTCGAACTAACCGGTATCTGCTTGAATTATCGCAGCTTTTGAAGATCAAAAAAATTCCGCATGTTTTACGTTCAGAGGAATTGGGCAAGGCGCTTTTTGCTAAAGAAGGTGAAATTACTTTGTCTACGATACACGCTGCCAAAGGGATGGAAGCAGATATGGTCTTTGTGGTTGGGTCTAGTGTGTCTAATTTCCCCTGCAAAGGATCAGAACATCCCATCATTGATTTAATTAAGGTTGAGGAGTACGATAAAGAAGAGGAAGAGCGCCGGTTGTTTTATGTGGCTTTAAGCAGGGCTCGAACACACTTGTATGTTACGTATACTGGTTCTAAGCCTACGTATTTCATTTCTGAGAAGATGATGAAACTGTTTGAGGGTGAGAAAAGTGCTAATGGTGCTTTGAAATCTGTTGCGGTTGATCCTGTGTTATCATCTGGTAAAAAAGATGCGTTGACCCGCTTAAAGGAGTGGAGAAGTTCTGTTAGTAAAGAGCTTGGTATTCCTGCTTACTTGATATTTCATGATAAGACTTTGATTGAACTCGTTCAGAAGCAGCCTATGAGTGTGTTTGATCTGCAGGAAGTCAATGGGTTTGGTCCAACGAAAATTAGTAAGTATGGGGAGAGTGTGTTGGATGTTCTGCATAGGTGAATTTTGAGTTTGTCGTTTAACTCAACGTTAAGTGTTTTCATTACTGTCTGGACGATACGGCTTACTTTCTCAAATATGAACAGACTCTCAAAGCCGTATTTTTTAGAATGACAGTTAAGATTAAGGTTCTATTGGAGTATTGACATCTGGCAATTTCGGAATTTCTACGCCCAAACTCTTCAACTTATCCTTCACCAATTCAACAGTAATCTTTTCATCATATCTTATTGTGACCAATTTTATTCCTAGATTATCAGCTTTTTTTCTCTTTTCTGAGTCTCTAAGCTGTTGTTTTTCGAATTCCTCTCTTGAGTTATGAAAAGCGTTTGGATAAATATAGTGTTGTTCTCCATCATATTCAAAACCGAGTTTTAGATCGGGAATGTAAATATCAATTTCAAACGGCTTAAGAACAGTTCGGTCCTTCTTAATTTCATACTGGTTAAACAGATTTAACACATAACTTCTGAGCATTTGTTCGTTAACGAAAACAGTCTCATAGGGGGATTTGACCAAATAACTTTTGGAAGGATCTCCTACCACTCTTTTGATAAAGGGGTGAATGAAGTCTACTGTGTTTCGTTTGTTCACATATCTACTCGAGAGATAATGCCTATAGTAGCCGCGGACAATTTGCGGAAATTTTCCTTGTGATTTTACCTCCTTCATTTCTTGATCGAAATCGTAAACATACTTTCTAGTTTTTCCAGAAATCGCAATATAGTATTTTGAAGATCCGCTGCTACCACTAGCTATAGTCTCCTGTGGATTGGCTTTATTGATAACAGCTACCTCGGGGTGCAAAATGAAGTTAAAAAGCGAAAGAATAAAGCTTGCTAAACTTTCGTGCAGTATCTTATCCCTTTCAACTTTGAATAAAATTGGTGATAGCCTATCGTAGGCCTTGCCCTGCATCAGGTACTCCTCTCCATTCTCCAGGATATGTGCCGTAAAATAGATAAGCTTTGATTGATTGAAGTTATTTTCAATTGTTCTTGATTCTTTTTTCTCCAACTCAGTTTCTGCCCTACCCCAATTCTCACAGTCAGGATCTTTACATATTTCAGGCTCATTAAAATCGTGAAGCAAACAATCTGTCACTAGTATTGACTTAATCCTAACATCTATTTCTGGGATAAACAAATTTGTATCAAGAAAGGTGTTTTCGAATGGGGCGTGAGTATATTCCAGAGAAGCTTCCATGTTCATGAGGTACTCGTTTAGTATGTCAGTGACTCTGATGTATTTTGCCTCCTTTAGGGACTCTGACAAAAGCCAAAGCGCCTCTTTTCCACCGATGGGGAGATTATCTTTATATGTTGTAGACCAGCCCAATCTATTGAGGAATATCTCTTTCTTATCCACTAAACCACCTATGAATAGAGTAATACAAGAATATAATAAATTTCCCAATTTGAGCTAACTATGATGTGATTGAATAACTACGTTCCATGTAAAAATTACTTATTGATATTCACTCTGTTCGCTATGATTCTAGATCGAGCCTACGGTGCCCGGTGATCAATAAGGCGCTCCAGGTCGTCTTGCTTAACGGTATGCGAATCAATACTCTAAACCCTCCAAACCCCTCTCAAATTCTCCTTCAAAAGCTCAATTCTCAACTTATAATCATTCGTACAAGTAACATCTGATTTACTCATATCCTCAGAAAATTGCTGCTTCTTGCCATTCATCCCATTCACAAAATCAAGAACGCAGCGATGCAAATAATCAAGATTATACCCTCCTTCTAAACAAGCGAACGCATCAGGAAAATTCTTAGATAACAAAACACCAGTTTCATAAAACGCATTCGTTGTCAGATTGAGTTGCAACAAAGGATCGGCATGATGGGCATCAAAGCCAGCAGACACAGCGACAACATCGGGCTTGAAATCATCTTTTATTGTTGGAATGAAAGTATTCAAACTTTCTAAAAATAGATCGTCCCCTGAATACGGCGGTAATGGGACATTTATCGTATAGCCTTTGCCTTTTCCT
>CAZFPU010000057.1:10154-10802 GCA_964521145.1 uncultured Methanosarcinales archaeon
CCTGAACCTATCTCTTCAAGCCAGCCAGAGCCTGGATAGGCAGGAAACTGATGCAATGACATGAACAAGACTTCCTTGCTTTCATAGAAAATATCCTGGCTTCCATTTCCATGATGCCCGTCCAAATCAATTATAAACACTTTCTTTCCCTCATTTGCTAATTTTTGCGCAGCAATTGCAATATTGTTGAATAAGCAAAAACCCATTGCACTATCTTTAGTTGCGTGATGCCCTGGTGGCCTACCTAGGGAAAACCCATTTGTTTTTGATGCAAGGATCGCTGAACCAACAGAATAACAGGCTGCTTCAAAGCTATCTTTATTGGCATAGGTATCAGAATCAATGTATTGTTCATTCTTTGATTTTTCCTTAATTTTTGCAATGTATTCTTTAGAATAAAGCAATGAAAGAAATTCCTCACCTGACTCTATCTTCGTCTCCTTAAGCTTCTTATCAAAATAAGCCAATCGCGCAGGGCATTCGGGATGATCTACTCTGGAAAAATGTTTTAGAAACCATTTGTTGTAGATTAGGTCCATTATTTCTGAATTATTATTCACTCTTATTTATTTTTTCTTCAATGGGGTTTGGGGTTAGCATCTTCGAAATGTCGGAATCGCTATTCCGAGCATGCTCAGGACAAAGTCC
>CAZFPU010000058.1:0-4693 GCA_964521145.1 uncultured Methanosarcinales archaeon
CAACATGTGGATGGACAACTTCTGATGTCCCAAGCACTCGTCGCAGACGAGGAGCAAGCGCAGGCAGAAGCGGCAGCCCAGCAACAGCAAGCAACCAATGAAACAGCTGCAGCGAACGCACCAAATGATCCCAACCTTCAGCAGGCAGCTGCGCAGAGGCAAGGAAACGAGATTGATCTTGAGCTCCAAAGAATAATCTATCTGGTCAGGATGATGAACTCGAATTATCTAATAATCCAAGGAAGATATTCAACTGCAGAATCAATAAATCAATTGATGCGCGCATTGCTGGCTAATAGAGAGCGTTTAAATCCGCTTGAGCAGGAAATGTTCAGTCGTTGCTCCGAATACTATAATAATGCAGCTGAGCTGGCGCAGAGAGTTGAGAATTTAAGCGAGCTGATTCGCCACGAAGGCAAGGAATTTCTCAAGCGGCTCTATGCGCATCATCCCCGCAGGTTCTGGCAGGGAGCTGAAAGGACAATAATTGATGAGCTGCAAAATCTGGAAAGAAAGGATGAAAGAATCGTCGAAACATTCATTGAGACTACTAAAGAAGTGTATAAGCATGTGCAAGAAAACCACCTATACTCCTCACATCAAGAACTCCAAAAACTCATTGATCTTCTGCCAAACCTCTTCACGACCCGCAAGCGAGAAGAGGAGATAAAAGACCAGGTTACAGACATAGAGCAGCATGATGAAAAGGGGCTTCTTACAAATGCAAGTCAAATCACCAACAAAAAAAAGGTTGAGCTTGATAAGATAATAAAGTATATTCGCAAGATAGAACAAGATATTGAAGTGGCTAAGGGAGCGAACTACGTCGATTCCGCAAGAGCTATCGCCAAAGATCATGCTTTGTTCAAGAACATAGACGACGCTATGAATCAGTTTAGGGATCTGCTTCGAACCGAAAACTGGCGCGGAATATATAGCAAGATAGGTGATATCCTATCGCCTGAAGATGGCACTAACTTTGAAGGATTCTTACGCAGAGAGGCACTGATTTGGGAGGGCACAAGGGATTTAGTAAAGGAACTAAGAGCAGAAATGCTGCATGCAGAGCCTCAGGCAATAAGTGGGCCGAAAGGATTGCACGCAAAATTGTCTGGCCACATCAGTGGCATAACCAAATATCTTATCGATCTTATGCAGATCCAGGACAAGCAAGTACGGATGTTTAATGAATACTTAAGAAATTATTCTGCATGACAGAAACGCCATCCTACGTCCCAAACGAATTAATAATCAAGAACAACTCTTCTACCGTCAATAAAAAATAATGCATAGTCAGAGAAAACGACCATGAAGCAACATTTATATAACATAAGCCCTTCCAAAAGATCATGACAAAACAAACAAGAAATTTCACCGTGCTTCTAGAACAAGACGAAGACGGAATCTATGTGGCCAAAGTACCAGATATTCCCGGCTGCTATACCCAAGGAAAAACCGCCGAGCAGGCAATGGAGCGCATAAAAGAAGCGATACAAGTATGCCTCGAAGCTGATAAAGAAGATTTCCCAAAAATGAAGTTCATCGGACTTCAGCAAATTGAAGTCATTCAGTGAATGGTAAAGCTAATTCCTATTTCTGGAAGAAAATTGTGCAAAATCATTGAAAAGATTGGTTTTGAGAAAATACACCAGGTTGGTAGCCACGCCCGATACAGGCATCCTGACGGAAGAAAAACAGTAGTTCCAATACATGGAAACGAAGAGCTTGGCAAGGGGCTTTTAGCTGAAATTCTCAAGCAGATTGAACTTTCCAAAGAAGAATATGATGAACTGCGACGCAAGGCATAGCCACTAAAAACCGATCCTAAGCAGCTTGAAAATCTTCTTTGATTTTTAGTCAGGTAAGCAATGGAAATAATATTGCTGGAAAAACCCAATGGGGTCGCTACAATTAAAGACAAAGACCAGATAATTCTTAAACATTTTCATGGGAGCCCTACGTCCCAAAGGAATTAATGATCAAGAACAATCCTTCTACCGTCAATAAAAAATAGTAGGTAGTCAGAGCAAATGGCACAAATCAAATGCCAAAAAGGCAGACTCACTTTTTCTTTCTCTTGTCAGGATATGACTCCAATTCACGCAAGGCGAAGTCGACCAATGCGCTGGTTACAAAGAGCGATGATTTTGTATGCAATTCCTTTATTTTTTGTTGAGCTGATTGTCTTGTCAAAATAGTTTCCCGAAATGCCCTAAGAATTACGCCGATGCTCCCATGCACCTCAAGGCCGATACTTTTTGCAATGGTCCTGGCATCTAAATCATCAGTAATAAAGAGCGAAACATGTTCCTGCAATCCAAGCGCTAGCGACGAGGCCTCCCCTAGATCAAGGCTGTATCTATCTGCAAAGTACATTGCTTTATTTTTGTGTGCGGCATCAAGCACAAGAATTTTGGCATGCTTTTGCAGCAATGCCCTATCCAAATTTCTTTTGGTAAGCTCCTCAAAAACCTCTTGGGTTATTATGAGGGATTTGAATAGCGAAAGAACGCGCAACAGATCTATCTCGTGCAAATGAATAAAGGGGCCAGCATCAAAAACAGCTCTAGGGATTTTTCCCATAGAGGCCCCATTCCACATCGTCTTTGATCGCTGCCTCTAGGCGCTGAGCCTTTATTTTTTGTATAAGATCACGTACTGCATCGCGTATCAATTCTGATTTGTTCGCGTACCACCCTTCCTTTACGAGCTCATCAGCTTCCCGAATAAGGCGTTCAGTGAGTTTTGCGGGGACTGTTTCCATTAGGATCACCTAAAAAGTATTACTATGGTGATACTATTTAAAGTTTTCTTCGAAAATCAAATGTGCTGGGTTAGCAAGGCATAGCCGCTAAAAACCGATCCTAAGCAGCTTGAAAATCTTCTTTGATTTTTAGTCAGGTAAGCAATGGAAATAATATTGCTGGAAAAACCCAAAGGGATCGCTACAATTAAAGACAAAGACCAGATAACTCTTAAACATTTTCATGGGAGCTCTAGGTCCCAAACGAATTAATGATCAAGAACAATCCTTCTACCGTCAATAAAAAATAATACGTAGTCAAAGAAAACGACCACGAAGCGACGTTCATAAATAACGGGATCCCCGAAAACACTAAACAGATGATCGCAACTAGTATGCCCAAGCTTCTTTGCATCCCAAGCTCAGTCAAGCTTTCTATGATAAGATAGATCCCCCCTATAAATAAGATCCAAGAAGCGATCGTTACCGATAGTGGAAGCTTGAATTTAATGACTTTCAAGGCAAACAGCACACCAACAACGCCAATAACAGAAATGAGAATGCCAAGGACCAAGCCTATGTTTTTTCGTGCTCCAAGAGGCATATTATACCAGATCCCGCGCCATGTTCGATCTTCGAATTGAACGCTCCCTATCTGATTTTGCGGCCGTCTTGAGCGTTTTCATCTTACTTAAAATCTGATTTATCGTCGCAAGGTGCATATGCGCCTGGGGATGGCCTGATTTTTTTATCTGCCCATGATAATTTTGCAAGGTTTGCTCAGCATTTCTTAATCTCTGTGTTGCGCGAACTATCTTTGTCTGCACTTCAGCCTCGACCCGAGAAAGGAGCTGTATCTCTTTTCCCAATGCATGCACGAAATTCGAATAATGATTATCTCTAAGCGATGCCTGCTCCTGTGCCAGAAGATGATAGGTCTCTTTGAGTTCTCTGATCATCCTCAATACCAATTCAGAATCCGGAAGCGGACTTTGCAGTGTTCCTAAACCGACCATTGTTTTGTTTTAAGAAAAGCAGTTAATAAACGTTTTGGAATTGGGAAGTCTGACATATATTGAGAAACACGAACAAATCGATGCATTTGAAAAGAACACCAGGGAGAGATTGATAGAGTCAGTCAAGATTGTTCAAAAACCAATACAGTTAGGCCGCGCCAATGCGCGCGGCTTCTTATCCATTGATATCTTAGTGCACTAGTACAGCAATCTGTTTCGTGGCGTGCGCGAGGCGGGGGTTGGCCCCTGCGGGGTGCCGAGTAGGTTTTGCAACGCAAAACCGTCGCACCGCCTTTCCCTTGTTTTTTGTTTCTGTTTGTATAGATTTCAATCATTTATCCTAAAAATCTCCTTATCCACTAAAACATGACAGCAAAACATATATAAACAATCATATAATAATAAAATCATGAATATTGACATTGCGCTCACCAAGAAGCCAAAGAACTGCACGCTTGTCGAGGGATTTCCGGGATTTGGACTTGTTGGCACCATTTCAAATGAGTTTCTTATCGATCATCTGCAGACTGAGCTTATTGGCAAGGTGATCCTAGATGACATGCCAGGCATGGTCGCGATCCATGAAGGAAAGATCGTGGAGCCACTTGGAATTTTCTATAGCAAAAAATACAATATAGTTTTCCTGCATGCGATAACCGCTGCTGTTGGCATCGAATGGAAATTAAGCCAGGTGGTAATGGAACTATGCAAGCAACTGCAAGTCAAAGAAATCATTAGTTTGGAAGGCGTTGGTTCAGGATCGAATGCAGAGAACAGCGTATCGAGAGTATTTTACTTTGCCAATGATAAAAAAACGCAGGAGAAGCTAAAGAAGCTAGGCGTTGAGCCGCTCAATGAAGGCATTATCATGGGCGTCACCGGAGCATTGCTGATCAGAAGCGATGTTCACCATACATGTATATTCGCTGAAACC
>CAZFPU010000058.1:4703-10747 GCA_964521145.1 uncultured Methanosarcinales archaeon
GGGCTTACGCCACCCTAGGGCTGGCGGAGGACACCTGGGCGCTCAACGAGCGGGTGATCGACGAGAAGGCGTGGCGGCAGTACGAGTCCTTCCTCGAACGGGTGAGTCCGCTGGAACGGGCGGAACTCTACGACCAGCAGATGAAATCCCGGCGGCTCCGGAGCATTGCTGATCCGAAGCGATGTTCCCCATACATGTATATTCGCTGAAACCCAATCAAATCTCCCCGATAGCAAGGCTGCCGCTCGCATCGTCGAAGTGATGGACAAATACCTTGGTTTGAAAGTAGATTACAAGCCCCTTTTGGAGCAGGCGCAGAAATTTGAGGGGAAATTAAGGGGATTAATGACTGAGAGCCAGAAAGCGCAGGAGATGAGCGAGAAGAAACGGCTTAGTTATATGGGTTGATGAGGTTTATTTTCTGAATTTTCATTCTTTATGCAAATGAATGTGAATGATTGCTTTGTCATCGAAAAAACGAAAGCCCTTCGTACCGCGAAAATCTTCTTCAAAATCATAATAGATAAGCTTGCCTTCTAAACGTCCAGTTGATTCCCCCAGCGCCCCGGGTCTAAAATCCGCTGTTCCTCCGTTAGTAAAGTCTTCTGTCAATAAGAAGTATCTGTCAGAATCTTCGTCTGGATCCTTAGCATGGATTTTGACGCCTACTAAAAATTTAGTGGTTAGATATTCATTTGCATAGTAGTTTTCGGCATTCATTGCATACGCCTCTGCGCACATTTTTTGGATTTGCCCATTGACTCTTTCAGAATGATAAAAATTTTCTCTTGTTGCGACAAATAGTCCAGATTCGAGTCTCCCGAGCCGATAATGAATATTTGACCTGCCTTTGCCAAGCGATTCCCCTAAGGGATGCGGCAGATCGCGCGGGCCAATTTGAGCATATGCATAGAGCGCTTTCATTAATTCAGCCGACTGCTCTATTTTTGCTTTGTATTGCTGGGATACATCAAAAAAATTGTCCATGGATCAAGAGAACGAGGATGCTTATTTAATTGTTATCCGTCTCGGATGCTTATTTAGCCAGAAAATACCCTAATTAAAATATAGGTCAAAAAACGAGGTATATCCTTTCGACAGATTCGTATGTATCTGCATCGGCGTTTGGTTTTTTCTCAGTAAGTGTTTCACAAAGAAGAACGCAAGATCATGCAGGCCATTTCTCGCAGGATTGAAGTCGAATTCTTCTTTTATATTCTCTTGGAGATCACCGATATTGTGCTCTCGTATCTTATTTGCCCATTCGATCGAGAAGGAAAAGGCCTTCGCTTCCTCGTCGTGGATGTTGGGCAGTTGCTTGGTATGGATGTGTCCTATTTCGTGCCCCAGGATCAGCATGACCTCGTCAAGCGCCCCATTTCTTACAAAGATCCGATGAATGGTTCCTGGAACTACAAAGCCCTGAATTCCTTCATCCCAAGGACCAAAGGCCGCATGGATCTCCTCTAACTCGTTTCTTGAGCATATTGAAATAGAGATATTCCTGGGCAATTTCTTATTTGTCGTCGAGAGAAATGCTTCTTCGATGAGCCCATGAATAGAATCTTCAGCTTGTATGGTTGGCGCTTGTTTTCTGTGTTTATTTAAAAAGGACTCGACGGGAAAATGGTAGGTTTTATGCACCTTTAGAGGAGCTACGTATTGAGAAGATCCATAGTGGGTTCCTTTGCTCAACACGGAGTATCCAAATTGGTATTTTTGCTCAAAAATAGGCTTATGCTCACTTTTGCCCACAAGGTACTCTAAAGAAGGTCCTGACTCGAAGGGATTGTAGCTTCTGGTAGGGATAGGGTCGTAATTTCTTGATGCATAGGGTATCTTGTAACTCATAACTCCCGGGTGGCTAATCCCCTATAAATAGGTATGGATGGTTACTGCCAGGAAGCCAAAATTTAAGACGTATGGGCTCTATCTTCGAGAAAATAGCCCAACATCCCCTAGTGCCTAATTGAGCACAACAACAGAAAGAACTATTGAAGCGGGTTGGTTCCAGAAGAGTCTCTTTGAGCTCTCACTTTTGATCTGATTTCTCGCATGGACTTAAGCCCAGTGCATGGGTTTTAGGAGGGGCCCCTGTAGTTCCCCTTCTAGCTGCTTTTGAAAGCACCATTGATTCCCCACCTCAATGATCCAAGAAAACTCATTTTTGTACTGTTTGAGTTTCGGTCAAGAGGGCCGGGTAAACGAGCGAATCGAACCCCTACTTTTTGGGTTTTTGGGCTTTAGGATAGGTAAGAGGACTTTTTGATTCCAGATCAAGCTGATGCTGCCCATCCTTGCCACCCCAACACCTCTTCCTTATCGCCCTATTTACACCGGCCTGCCTATTGAAAACCCTAAACTCACCTCCAAATTCATTCTATCCCAACCCCTTTCAAGCACGCCTTACCGCCTCAAAAATATCCAAAAGTAAGTCTTCCATTTGATTTCTTAACGCTTCAGCCCCATTTTTGCCTGTTTGAGCACTCACTTTTGCCCTTTTTCTATGCAAAAAGTAGTGAAAGAATGATTATTTTCAATATAGTAATATATTATTTATTGACATTTTAACATATATATCATAATGGTTATTTTATAATATCTAGAATATAAATTAATAATATCTATAAGTTATTATTGAATTGATATGTATTAAATATATAGTTTATATAATACTAATATGATATATTCTTGATATAAATAATTAAATAGTATAATAAAAGATTAGAATTTATAATCAGATTCAACCAAAAAATCAAAAACACAAAAAATAAAAGAAAAGGAAAAAATAACCAAAAGATGAGTGCCCAAAAAAGTGTTTTTTTTCTTTTGATCCTTGTGGTTTTTCTGCTTGGCTGCGAGCAAAAAATCCCCGATGATGGCGTTCTCATAGTTACAAAAAATACCAAGATCCCCCTGGCTGTGGAACTCGCCAACTCAGATCCTGAGCGCATGAAGGGCCTCATGAACAGGACATACCTTGGAGAGAACAGCGGCATGTTGTTTGCATGGCCAGATGAGCAGATGCGCAACTTCTGGATGAAAAACACATTGATACCCCTCGACATGATCTTCATTACATCGCAAGGAAAGATCGTAACGATCCAGGAGGCGCTTCCTTGCAGGGCAGACCCCTGTATGACCTATCCTTCCTCAAGCCCCGCGCAATTTGTCCTCGAAGTCGATGGAGGATTTTCCAAAGAGCATTCTATTGGTGTTGGTGATATGGTTTTGATCTCCAATACTTTGCTTGCCGAATCAGCTCCCTAACACAGTTTCATTCCAAAGCACTAAGTTTCAATATTGTAAAAAATATTCAAAGAAGAGAGGCGCTAGGATGCCCAAATTTTGATCAGTTTCAATGATTTGAATTTTACCAGGAAAAGGAACGACAAACTCAAAAAAACGTCTAAAAAGCCAAAAAAACAGGCTTTGCACTGATTTTGAAACATAAAAGATTTAAACAACACGGCCAGGAACTATCCAATGATCGATTTCAAGTTCAATGTGAAAGCGACTTCTTTTGCGTCCATCTTGGCGGTGATTGGCGGCATGGTGATGATCTTTCATCATACGCTGTGGGGATTTCTGGTGATCCTGCTCGCTATTTTGGTTTTTATCGTTCCGCAGGTTGAGTTCTAGAGGGTATTTGGATGCTTTTTAGGCAGCGTTCGAAATGATGGTTAGCGGGCTTACGGTCGAGCATAGTGTCTTCTACAAATCTATCGACAAGGGGGTTGTCCCATCCGGGGAATGTCGGTCATTGAGGAAAACATTGGCATGCGAGAAGCCCGCTAATCCGAGCGTGAGCGAGAATTTCGAACGCTGCCTCAAATTGCGATAACATTATAAATTTTAAACGCTCTACAATGAGATATCAGATGTCAATGTAGCTAAAAGTCAGACGATAACCTACCAAAAAATGAAACGAACATACAAAGGATCCTGCCACTGCCAGCAAATAGTATTTGAGGTCGATGGGGATCTGAACAAGGTCATGGACTGCAACTGCTCTATGTGTTCACGAAGAGGATCACTTCTTTGGTTTGTTCCTCGGGAAAGTCTGCGCCTGCTCACTTCCGAAAAAGGGCTGAGCACCTACACATTCAACAAGCAGGTGATCAAGCACAGGTTCTGTTCTCGCTGCGGCATCCACACGTTTGGAGAGGCCCTGGATTCGTCGGGGACGCATATGGCCGCGATAAATGTCAGGTGTCTTGAGAATATCGATCTTGCTTCTTTGCCTGTTGAGCATTTTAATGGGAAGGATCGATGATTTTGTGGATAAAAAATTTATTTGATGGCGTTCTCAAGGAGTTTCATAGCTAAAGATGATCCAGTGACCACGGTTGCAGCCTGCAGCCAATCTTTGAGATAAGAGGTCTTAACGACAATTTGTTTTTCTGCAACGCCAGGCACATTAGAAACTACAACAACGGATTCTATAAGCCCCATCTTCACTATTTTTACCGAAGCATCTCCCATGTTAGAGCGTTTACGTTGGCAACCCATATAATAAATTTTTGTTATTTTAGATTTCAGTCAATAAATGCCACAAGGGAAAATCTTTTTGAGCCGCCGTCGTTTTGTTGGGTGGCGTACTTTTGGGACTGGAATAATAACAAGTTTAATATAGATTTGAACGGAGAAATTGTCTACTTTATATTGGAGGTAATCATGGCTACTATTGAAATGGATTATGCAGATTTTATGGAAAAAATCCAAAACTTGCTGCCTCAATTGTTGGCGGTAGCAGACAATAGGCGGAAGAATTACAAGAGGGGAGAGTATAGTGTTCAAATGTTGCAGCAAATGAACCAAGTCTCTAATCTTTGGAGAGCTGATAGACCACCGACTCGAATTCCTGCAGATGCTAATTTTCAAACAGAGAAAGCTGGAAATCCAATGTTTTTCCATAAGATTGTGATCCAAAAGAATGTAATGGGGCATGTTTCCTTCAATATTGGTCCAATGAGCGATAAAGAAGCAGCAAATGTTGCTAAGACTGGAAAATCGCGCTAAGTCCCAAAAGTTAGGCTTTTTTCTTTATTTTTTATAAATTGGAAAAAGTTCCATTGCAACGATGCAAATGAGCCGTTTAATGTTGAAACATTAATTTAGAAGTAGTTAATTCTCAACGAGAAGTTCTTTCTTTTGTGCCTTATCCAATGCCTCGGCGATCAATGTTTTTTCCAAAGTAATGATGCTTTGCGTCACTGGGTTTTTCGCGTTCAATGTGTACAGTTTTGTTTTTCCAAAGCTTCTGGTCACTTTAACGATGCCATGCTTTTCTAATTCTTGCCAGTAATTGAATAAGGATACTCTTGACAATTCTGCTCCTTTTGCAATGTCTGTCTTGCTAAAATCCATTCCTTTGTTGTCTAAGAGAAAGTCAATTATTTTGAACATGGGCATATCTCCGGTCAGGTTTAGCAAGAGTGATTTTTCGGTCATAGGAGGATTAGAAGAAAGAAAGTATTTAGATATTGTGATACAAAGTCTAATTTCGTGGACTTTTATGCACCAAGAAGAAAAATATATTAACAATCCTAACAAGATAGATGATATGCTTAATCCTGTAATAACCAAGATGCCTTAGGAGCCAGCCCTTTTCAAGGGGTGAGCAATTGTCGCTTGGCAGGTGACGTTGCGAAGGCTCGGAGGCATCCGATGGTAAGTAAAAAAGATAGGAAACAGAGAGGTTGGATAACACCTAACCCTACTGTACCAATAAAGGCACTGATTGAAAACGATCTTTTTCTTGATGAATACTATGATGATTGGAGCGATCATCGTGATGGCATGCGCGATTGGTTTTCTGATTTTAAGAAAATCAAGAAAGTACATTTTCGTTGCAGCGTTTGGTGGCAAGAATCACTAGAGAGGCGATTGCGAATGAATAAGAAGCAAAAATACCTGTTGCAACGAAGAAAGAAACGCTTGTGGAAAGGTTAGGAGAAGATTGTAAAACGTGAGCCGTTTAATATGGCAGCCTGTCCCGCAATTCGCAAAACTTAAATACTAGTTTACCGACGATAAAAGTA
>CAZFPU010000059.1:0-10658 GCA_964521145.1 uncultured Methanosarcinales archaeon
AACGCTTGAGCCAAAGGAGAGAAGAGCCAGCGACAGCTCGGATAGAAAAACCAACACGAATCGACAGAGCGCGTTCTTTAGGATATAAGGCAAAGCAAGGCATCATCATGATCCGGCAGCGAGTTCCTCGCGGCGGAAGACAGCGACCTAAAATCAGAAAGGGCAGAAGAAGCAAGCACTTTGGCCAAAGAAAAGATCTTCGTCTAAGCTATCAGACAGTTGCGCAAGCTCGGGCAGTAGCAAAGTATGCAAACTGCGAAGTCCTCAACAGCTACTATGTCGCTGAGGATGGAAAGCATTTCTGGTATGAAGTGATCTTGGTTGATAGGATGCATCCGCAGATACTTGCCGACCCGAATCTGAACTGGATTGCTTTGCATAAAGGCAGGGTCCACAGAGGACTTACAAGCTCAGCAAGAAAGAGCCGAGGATTGTCATACAAAGGCAAGGGCGCTGAGAAAATGCGACCAAGCTTACGGGCTCACGGAAGAAGAGGAACATAAACTCTCTTTTTGTTTTTTTATTCTTTTATTTATTATTTGCTTTGTTTCTAGATCTTAGTGCAACGAACAACGCATGATTATAAAAGATCGAGGAAGGCCAGGCTTAGTAGGGCTCCTAAGTCCGAGCGCTTATGAGGGAGAGCGAGGACTCGGACTAATTATTGCGCACAGCACATAATAATGTATGGTACCAAATCAATAAATGTAACATCAGAACCGTAACAAATATTCCCAAAAACCCAATTTCCTTTCAAAAAATTTAAATAATTAGCTTAAACTAGACCCAATATGACCACATTCCAATGCACCAAGTGCCATTACGAGATGACCAAGGATAAAGCGCCCACCAAATGCCCGTATTGTGGAACAGCCGGGACAATAAAACCATATAAGACCGCGCAGGATTTTCTTGACGAGACAATAGAATAGCCTTTCTTATTGATCAGAAAACTCGATTTTTAGATTCTTTAGTTCCCGTACGATATCAAGATAGCCAGCTGCATCTTTCTTGTTGTTTATCTGCTGTAGATATTTATTGGCTTTTGATAGGAATAGCGCAATCTCATGTTTTAGTCTAACTTCTCTTTTCACGACGAGATTTACCTGGCCAAGAACGGAATCCATCTTTTCTTTGTGGATGGCATGAACGCGTGCTTTGATGTCAGAAATCAGGCTCTGCGCGCTTTTTTCGGGATCGGAAGAGTCGACATTCTTGATGAGTTTGGTCAGATTCCCATCATCATAAATTATCCCAAGCTCAAGCTGCTGCTTGCTTGCGATGAATTTTTTGAGCTCTATTTTCTTGATCTCTAGGCTGACAATTTTCATGCCAGCTTCCTTATTCATCATACTTGAAATCTTTGAAGATATCGTCTGTCTTATCATTTTTTTTAGGTGGACTTTGCCTCCACATGGTTCTTGCGTAGAGCGCTGCAATGACTATGACTATGAAAGCTATAAGGCTTGCGGCGAAAAATGGCTTTGAGACGTATTCTTTGGTGGTAGAAACCGCAAATCCAGTCGCACTTTTGATGCCACTTGCCCCTCGCTTCAATACATTGCGGTTGTCCTCGATTGCGATCTGAGCGTACGCAGATGAATTGTCCGCATACGACGAAGGCAGATTGATATCATAGATGCCTGATGCGACTTCTTTTGAGAGGTCTATCTGCTCTTGCTCGCCGACTTTGAGGCTGATCTTCTTCTGTAGGGGGACTTGCTTGTCCCCTTGCATGATGAGTATGGTGACTTCTTCTTTGAAAGGGATGTTGCCCACATTATCAACATGAACAATTGGTCCCTGCGTTCGCATGAGGATCTTATGGTATGGACTTATTGGAAGCGATGAGCTGCCTTCCACGGTAGCAAATTGCGCCTCGATACTGTAATTTCCTGGCTTGAAAGTGTTTAGTATGGGAAAAGCCGCCTCAGATCCGCTCAGCACATTTTGGCTAAGTAGTATCTGTTTTTTTGAGTCAAGAATCTGCAAGGAAATGCTGCCATTGAGCCATTCATCAGTTTGGTCATAGATTGTTGGTGTTATGAGTATGGTGTCTCCAGGAATTGGAGCTTGATTGCTAAGCCCTATTGCAATTCGCTTTGGAAGGCCCTCGACTTCAAGCTCGCCTAATAGTTCGCCACCATTGCCATAGCTATCATTTACCTGTACCTTAAGCGCATAAAAGCCTCTTGGGATCATGCCAACATCAATAGCATGCGCAAGCTTCCCATTCTCGACATTAGCAACGCCGATATATTCTCCAAATGAGATGGATGCTGAGCCGCTCTCTAGGGATGCCTGGCTCTCTTTGAAAACATCGGCTGCGATGATGATCGTCTCTCCTGGCTTTACCTTGAGGTCTCCTTGCATCTGGATGCTTAGCTTGTTGCTTACCAAGAACTGTTTTGAGAATGCAGCCGCGATGACCTCGCCATTAGTCTTTACAAAGTCAGCTCGCAATTTGCATGAGCCCTGCACATCCTGAGGAATTCGAATTTCGGGCATCGTGACCTCAAATCTTGTTTCTGATTCGACCGTTATGGGGGCCACATAATAAGGAACATCATATGAATCGCATTGCAGGTGCAGCTGAAAAAATCCGCTTTGCTTTTGGGTCTCTTTTATAGAAATGGAAGCATCGACAAGATCCCCCCAGTTATATTGCTCAGCTTCGGGCATTTGCATGGTTATTTCTGCGAGCGCCAGAGGCAGAATCGATAAAAACAAGATAGGAATCAACCCTTTTTTTAGATGCATAGAATGTCCACTTAGCTAGTTCTATTTATATTTTGCTGAAAGAGCGTGCATGTGTCTTTACCCATGATGAAAAAATAAAGCATTTCGATCAATAAATTGGATTCTGAAATTATTGGCCTTCCTTGAAAACATCTCTTGGGTCAAGTTACTTTCTTTGGAATGGTTTTATCGTGCCTCTTTGTTCGCCATTTATTATCACTTCCATTTGCTCAACACCTTTATTTATGGTCCTAAGCAGTGTATCCCATCCGGATTCGCTGCTCGCTTCAAAGTTTGTAGGCGGTATAATACCATTTTGCATCTTGGCAAAGGATCCTGCCGGTACGTTGATATACTTTTTTTTGCCATCTACATCGAATATCATGACGAATTCGCCCTTGTTGGTAAGATAGATGTTTGTACTCTCTCGAGGATCACTTGCTAATCTGTCTTGGAGCATATCACGAACATCGCGCAGGAGGACAACTTTCGAATCAGCCTTTATGGCAACAATGCCCTTGTCATTAATAGCAATACAATTTGCTCCGTTTTTTGCCTGGCATTCTTTATAATTGATATCCATTTGGGCTGCACTGACCTCTATATTTTTCCCGTCTCTTGTAGTGGCTATCCATCCTTGAGTAGAGGTATCAAGTTTTTTGTGGGCACTGCCATGCGCCCCGATTTCTAGGCGCTCATTGATCAGCGAATACCCATTGCCACTGAGTGCGCTTTTCCCATCTCTTGTTTTCACGACTTCTATCTTTGTTTGATGATTGCTGATGAAATCGATCTCGCCTTGGCATGTTGACCATTTCCGCTTAATTTGATACGTGCATAACCTAAACTGAGTTGTGGGGAAGCAGATGAGAGAGATTTAATATCTGCATTTGGAAATGCTTGTTTGTACAAATCAAGCTCTTTTTTTGATATCGGCGCCTCAGCCCATTTTTGGCTAGTATAGATCATAAAGTATCCTTTTGCCTTGTCAGGGGGCATCTTCTGGATAGTTTCATCATCTAATTTGTTGATGCCACTGCGGTGCTCCTCAAGTTTTTTTCTCTCATCTTCTGCTGGATCGGCCAAAACAAAGAGCGACGCCATGAGCAAACTAAGAATTGCAAGACCAAGAATTGCCAGAGGCTTATTCATAGTGGAATTACTCCCATGCATACCTTGCCGCGAAATTAAAGACATAAGGCTGCCCATCAGCTGATTTCGAGTCGAAGCGAAGAGAATAAATCACAGTCTGCTCATCGACCTGGATTATCTCGAAATAATAGTCGTGCTCATAGGCAGATTGTGCCAAGGCGCCATAATGCACCGCGAGCGTATCTTCGCCCTGCTGCACCATAAGCTGCTGTACGATAGAATACACTTCCTTGAAATCAAAAGGGATAGAGACTGAAAACTGCTCAATTGACTTAGTGGAATCGCCTTGGTGTATTTCCAATGGATAGACTGCAAGAACAGATATCTCGTTCTCTCCAATGATCGGCTTCAGTGATGCCTGCGACTGCCTGATATCAAAACCTTGCAGGCTTTCAAAATCATCGATGCATTGCGCAAGATTCTCTTGCATGTAGAGCGCGAGTTCATCCTCAATGGTATTGGTGGTTGGCACTTTGAATTGCTCGTTGTTTAGATAGAAAGGAACGTCATATTCCAGATATTGCTGCGAATCAGGTGGATGATAATAGCCGCCTTGCATGCTGATGTGAAAAATCCCATCACTTAACGTATCTCGAATGCATGTTTCCACAAGATTTGAGACCGGGTCAAGCGTTAGCTGATCGGTATCTGCATAATTCTTGCTTTTATTTTTTTGATTGGAATTGATGCTTAGAAACCCAGCAGCGATGAGAAGAACTGCAACGGTGATGAGAAAAACAGATACTTGAGCATGCTTTTGCATGGATAATCCTTGATGTGGGGATTTATTAAAGTTACTGAATTGAAACTCTTGGATAAGTGTTAGGCATTGGTGTTTAGCATCATAAGGTCGAGCCTTGCGAACTAATGTTGGTAACTAAATTCATTATGCCTTCGGCGATATTTAGTGCGAGGCCTTCGCTTTTGCTCAGTGCGCTCCGGCCTCGCCTAATGATAGCCAGTAAAAGTACTGGGGTCGAGCGTAGCGAGCGCCCCTCTTTCCCAGGGTAGATACGCTGATTGATAGGCGAGAAGATGCTAAACACCAATGCAGTTCATTTAAACAGCTGATCACTGCGCTTATACTCAATTTTATTTTTCTCAAGCATTTCAACAATCTTTTGCTTCTCTGATCCAAGTCCTTTCCAATCAAGCAATACAAATGATGGTTTTGGTTCAGTTTTCTCAACCATTTCAAGGAGTAGCTGCTCGGAAAGATTGGAAAAATTATATTTTGGGCAGATGTGCCCAACTGAATATTCAGTCTCTAGCATGGCTTTGTTAGGAACATGGCCATAATGCGTGCCACCAAGCACAATGA
This sequence comes from uncultured Methanosarcinales archaeon, assembly GCA_964521145.1. Taxonomy (GTDB): domain Archaea; phylum Nanobdellota; class Nanobdellia; order Woesearchaeales; family GW2011-AR4; genus BS150m-G66. Next base: position 5,213 of record CAZFPU010000059.1, read on the forward strand.
CCGATTCATATTTTTTCTCCTCTTTTTCTAAAGCGGATAATAATGATTTTGCCACAATCAAAGCTCCCTCGCCATCATGCCAATGCTCTTCTGTACTCCCAAGCTCGAGGAACAATACTGGCTTTTCAATAAAAGGGCCATGGTGTGTCGCTTCCAAAGTCGCTTCGTATCGCGTGTTTTCAATATTTTTTTTCAGTTCAATGAATATATCTTTTAAAAGAGCAGATGGGCATGCGCATAATGATTGGTCTTTGCCTCCAAATTCCGCTTTGCCGAAATTGCCAATCGGATGCAGGGTAACTGACGCCCTTCCTTCTTCTGCCCGATGTTTTGATAAGAAAACGAAAACGTCCGCTTCTATCTTGTAATCGATATCCTCAGCGTGAATCAAAGATGAATTTATGGTGTAGAGCGTTATTTCTTTTTTGTTGATTGTTGTCTTTAGAATTGCGTTGCTGTCAAATAATTCTGAAGATGTTTCAAAAGAATAATTCTTTAGGAGCTGCGCTTTTATGTTTTCAGAAGCGGGATCTTGGGTTGAGGAGATGAGTGCGATTTTCATCTTTTTATAGAGTGGTTATCTTCTGGATGGTGAATCAAATGTGCAATAGAAATGAAAACGTCAAAAAATAGATCATATGATTTCTATAACAATTATCCTATTTCGCAAACGAACGCTTAAGTCAGCTACGTTGCATTTTAGATGCTTTGCAATGTCCTCTGCGGCCTTGTCATCAAAATCAATGGAAAGGTTAGCATCCCCTTCAAAAAAACCTCGATTCTCTTTGAGCATGATGCTGAAGCTTTTCAGACCTTGGAATTCGGGAGAAGGGTGACGTGATGCACCGGGAGCGCATACGAGTTTAACAGTCATATAGGGTTTATTTTCTTTCCATCTATAAATATATTCTGTTTTTTGCCTTTTGCGGCTTCAGGTGTGCAAGTCTGCTGTTTTTGAAGATTAAAAATAAGTATTTTTATACTTCTAAAAATTACTAAAAAAACTATGAAATAAATAACTTTAAATATAAGCACTAAGATAAGGATTCTTTAAAAACAAAATACAAATCCTTAAATATAAGTAAGAAAACAAAAAGAACTTTGATTATAAAAATAAGTAAATTAACACCACAAGGTCAACAGTAATGCCGGCAGAATTCAGGCGCAAACTCTATAGGCGTGGCTCAAGCTTCGAGACCACGATCCCCATGCCGCTGCTCTTTGCTCTTGATCTCACCAAAAGGCATCACGTCATCTATTCCTTTGATGTAGCAGCGAATAAGTGGTACATCAAATTCGAAGAATTAAAGAGTACGGAGGGGTAGGAAATGTATTTGCTAAGAAAATTTCTAGGGAGTTTGGAGCACCATGAGCTCGTGCAATTGAAACATCAATACGACATAGGCAAGCTTAATTTTGAAAAAGAGCTTGCGGACAAAATCAAAGAGCATGAGAAACAGCACGCAAAGTTCTGCGCGAGCTGCTCAAATGAGCTTGACCAATACAACACAAACAACTATACCATTCTTTTTGGCCCCGATGACTTCAAGAAAAAAGCCTCGTTTTGCGGCCTTGACTGCCTGCAGTATTTTCTGCTGCACATCAAGCAGATGAAGGAAGGTGATGAACATGAGCAAAAAATCCAGTAGCTTCCTAAAAAAAGAGATAGAGAAGCTAATTGACCTGAACATGCTAAACGATGTCATAGAATTAGACCTCAACAAGCTTAAGGATAAGGAATAAGATGGATACGGTGCATGACAAGACACTTAAGCAGATCTATTCTGAGTTCAAGACATCAGAGAAAGGTCTTGGAGACGCTGACGCGCATGCACGGCTGCAAAAATTCGGGCTCAATGAACTAAAACAGAAGAAGAAAATAAGCCCCATAACGATCTTCTTGCAGCAATTCCAAAATTTCGTTGTCTATATTCTTATTGCCGCTGTCCTTATCTCGGTGATTATTGGGTTTACAAAGACCCATGAGCAGGCTTTCCCTGAAGAGTTTGTCGATGCGATCGTCATTGGCATCATAATAATTCTAAACGCAGTGCTTGGATTCATCCAGGAGTATAGAGCAGAAAGATCCATTGAAGCATTAAAAAAGATGACGAGCCTTAAGGCAACGGTCATGCGAGACAATAAAGTGCACGATATAGATGCGAAGCTATTGGTACCAGGAGATCTTGTCTTGCTTGAATCAGGAGATAAAGTCCCCGCTGATTGCAGACTTATTGAGATAATCAATTTCCAGACCCAAGAGGCAGCGCTGACAGGAGAGAGTCTGCCGGTAAAAAAAGAAGTAAAGGATCTAGCAGAGAAAACGCCATTAGCTGATAGGATCAACATGGTGTTTGCAGGAACGATTGTTACGGCCGGAAAGGCAAAAGCCATTGTGACTGGAACAGGCATGCAAAGCGAGATTGGAAAGATCGCCACCATGATAGATGAGGTGGAGTCCGAAGAAACCCCCCTGCAAAAAAAACTTAACCAATTGGGGAAATGGATAGGCTATGCAACCTTGGTTATTGCTGTCGTGGTGTTCATCAGCGAATATATCAAGGAGGGTCCTGAGCATGTTCTTGAGTCGTTCATCATTGCCGTTGCGCTTGCCGTTGCCGCAATCCCAGAAGGGCTTCCTGCTGTGGTCACTATATCGCTTGCGATCGGTGTGCAGCGCATGGTAAAAAGAAACGCGCTTATTCGAAAGTTGCCTTCTGTAGAAACATTAGGAAGCACAACTGTCATCTGCACCGATAAAACAGGAACGCTGACTAAAAACGAGATGACCGTGAAAAAAATATTTGCCAATGGAAAGGTGATTGATGTTTCTGGATCGGGCTACGATGGGAAGGGAGAATTTACCCACAAAGGCACAAAAATAAATCCCAAGGAATTTGATCTGCTCCTTCAGATTGGCCTTCTCAATAATGATGCTTCCTTTGATGAGAAAGGCGTTGTTGGCGACCCTACTGAGGCTGCATTGGTCATAAGTGCAAAGAAAGCTGGCTTGGACCAGGATGCGTACAATGTCAAATATAAAAGAAAAGATGAGATCCCATTCACTTCTGAGCGAAAGATCATGACAACGATGCATGTTGTCAGTAACAAGATGAATTGGTATGTCAAAGGAGCTCCTGAGTTCGTTTTACAAAAATGCTCGCATATCTATGACAAAGGAAAGATACTGAAATTAAGTGCAGATAGGAAAAAAGAGATCTTGGATGCAAATAAGCAATTTGCAAGTGGCGCTTTGCGTGTTTTGGGTTTTGCGTACGCGCAGACCAAAGACAAAAAAAATGCCGAGAAAAATCTGGTATTTGTTGGCTTGCAGGGCATGATTGATCCCCCGCGCGAGCAGGTAAAAGATGCAATAGCAAAATGCAAGAAAGCAGGAATCAAGGTGGTCATGATAACTGGAGATAATGAACTCACGGCGAAAGCAATTGCAGCAGCGATAGGGATTGAAGGGGGTTCAATGACCGGCGCGCAGCTCGATACCAAAAGCGCCAAGGAGCTTTCGCAGATTGTCGAAGAGATCAGCATCTATGCGAGAGTCAATCCAGAGCACAAGAACAAGATCGTCGATGCGCTCAAGCATAGAGGGCATGTGGTTGCGATGACCGGTGATGGTGTCAATGACGCTCCCGCAATAAAGAAGGCAGATATTGGCATTTCCATGGGGATCACAGGAACTGATGTTGCCAAAGAATCGGCTCATATGATATTAACCGATGATAACTTCGCATCTATTGTGAATGCTGTTGAAGAAGGACGCGGCATTTATGACAACATCAAGAAATTCGTTGTCTATTTGCTCTCATCAAATCTAGGAGAGGTCCTTACCATCTTTATTTCAATAATGATTGGATTGCCGCTGCCTTTGATCGCAATAATGCTACTTTGGATAAATCTTGTTACTGATGGCATTCCCGCGCTTGCGCTAAGCGTCGATCCTGCCGACAAAAATATAATGGACCATAGGCCGCGCAAAAAGAAAGAGCGCATCCTATCCAATGTAACGATTATTGGTATGGTTTTAGTTGGTCTTGTCATGGCAGTAGGAACGTTGGGATTATTCATTGCGGAGGATCCGCATAACAACCTAGTAAAAGCGCAGACCATGGCTTTTGTGACCTGCGTCATGTTCCAGCTCTTCAATGTGCTTAACTGCAGGTCTGAATTCCAATCGATATTCAAGGTAGGTTTGTTTTCAAACATGAAGGTCTGGCTTGCCATAGCATCTTCAATTGTCTTGCAGGTCATTGTGGTACAAATGCCATTTTTGAACAAATTTTTCCAGACAGTTCCTTTGAGCGGATTTGAGTGGCTGATTACCATTGGCGTTGCAAGCTCTGTTTTAGTGTTTGTTGAGTTCTACAAATGGGGAATTAGGGCGTTTAGGGCTGATCTGATCCGATAATTTTTTGATTTTATTTTTATTTTTGAATTGAGAGAGGGTTTGCTTTCACTCTAACATTCATTTAGAGTTTTTATTGATGATTTTCTGGCCATTTCATTCTTTTTTTATTTTTTTGTAAAATGCTTGGTTTTGAATTGTGCTATTGCTATTAGTTTTTTGTGTATTTGGTTCTTTAGTGTTGTTTATCTTCATGCTGCCTCCATGCTGTTTCAATCCCCCTTGTTTCTTTATCTTAGTGCAATGAACACCTATTAAAAATAAAAGATCGGTTTTTGGTCATGCCTTCTTCGTGTTTTTTTTTGATCCTACATTGTTTTTGAATGATCTTTGATTAGAATAGCCATCGTTATTATTGGAGTCAAATCACACCTTTAGAGTCGCCCACACTTACCTTTTTAAACAAAACTTCATTCGTAACTGTGTATGGAACTTAGACAGATCTGCGAGGAGATCATCAAGGAAGCAAAGAAGAAAGATGTGAAGGATCTCGATAGTTTCAACACGATAAAAATGCATGTCCTGCATAGGCACAGCTATGTTTCGATCCCAAAAAACGCAACCATAGCCTCCATGGCAAGCCCAGAAGACAAGAAGCGATTTAGAAGCATCTTTCTCATGAAACCGGTGCGAACCGCATCAGGAGTATCTCCGATCGCCCTGATGACCGATCCTTACCCCTGCCCGCATTCAGTCAAAGGGATTGGACCATGCACCTATTGTCCCGGCGGGCCAAACAGCCCTTTTGGAGATGTGCCACAAAGCTATACGGGAAAAGAGCCATCGACAAAAAGAGCGATGCGCAATTTATACGATCCTTACCTTGGTGTCGTGAATCGACTCGAGCACTATGTCGTGATGGGACAGAGCCCGCAAAAATGCGATGTTATCCTGCAAGGAGGCACGTTTTGTTTTTTCCCTTGGACCTATCAGGAATATTTCGTGAAATACTTGCTTAAGGCGATGAATGATTTTTCTGTTTTGTTCTATGATGGTGATGAGCTCAATATCAACAGATTCAGTCAT
>CAZFPU010000060.1:0-10406 GCA_964521145.1 uncultured Methanosarcinales archaeon
CGCCGCTGTCCTGGATGATCTTTGAATTTGAGGTTATTACGACCGTTGAGTCTTCGAGAGGAGATAATAGGTAATTATAATGGCTGTCTCGAACTACATATCCTGTCAAGATCGCTACTTCCTTGCTTCTGGTTATCGCGCTGTCTCCTTTCAGGACGTTTCTTGAGACGAATGAGAAAATACCGATGTCTCCGCCGATTGCCATGTCAACGTATCCTTTGGTCATTATGTTGAAGCTGTTACCGTTTTGACTTATGTCTACTGCGTTCGCCTGACTCGGAAGCGTGAATTGGTTGAATGAGACGCCAGTGGTAGATCCGGTTGGTTCATACGACTGCATACCTGTAATCTTTTGAGTTGGTCGTGCGAATTCATCTCCGCCCCTATCTAGAGTCGTAACAGTCAGTACGGCACTGTTGAGATGCCAGATAGCCGCATTTGTAGAGTAAGTTTCTGGTTGAGATGTTCCCTGACCATAGTAGGTTGTCGATCCGGTCACCAACCAAAGGAGGTTATTGTTATGATCTTTGATCAACGCTCCATCTTTATAGTTGGCGCCGATTTTTGTTACGCCGCCTTGGTCGATGGTCACTATCCCTGTGGTATCATCAAAATCAATGCCGTTGTTTCTTCCCTGAACCAATGAAAAAATGTTTCCTGTCCCTGGTAATCGCATGTGAATCGATGCAAAGTTAAGGTTTGTTTTTTTTGGAATCTTGGTGATATCTTGGCAGTTGCCCTGATCATCGCAGAAGATATCCTCGCTTCCTCCAAATCCAGCAGTTTTTGAATTGCCAGTCATCTCAGTAGAGCAGTCTTTGCCCCCGGTGACAATACCTTTGGGGTCGCATTGGCCATTTTGTTTGTCTTGATCCCTCCAGTACTTGTATTTATCCCATTCGAATTGTTCTCTTTTTAATGCAAGATCTTGTTTTGCAGTATCTGCCTGCATAAGCGCTGCAACGCCCGACATGATCGCGCCGACTCCAGAAAGAAGGCCACCGATTGTTTCCTTATTGTGCACTAAAAGACCGTTCGCATAATATGTTTTTGTATTCCCGACATGAAAATTATATTTTGCTGCAGTTTTCTGCGCTTTCTCTATTGATTGTATCGGTATCTCATTATTAGACTCATCCACTAAGACATCGCCTATCCTAAGGTCCTTAACTTCCTTCCATGCACCATTAACATAAAAAGGATGCTCTCCAGTTACCTTGGTATTATCGTTGATGACGTAATACTCCTCGGTTGGGGGCAATTCATAGACAAAACTCACCTTGGCATATTCTTGCTTCTTCGTGCCCTCGTTGTAGGAGAGAACAATATCTCCTACTTTGATTTCTTCGATTGGGATGTATGTGTCTTTTCCGGTGATCAAAGTTCCTGCAAGGAAACAGCCATCGCCGCCTTTTCCATCTTTTGCGTTGGCTTTATCGGCCTGGTCTTTCATTTTGTCATCACAGGCTCCTTTAAAATCCCATTGCGCGAAGGCCATGCCGGTAGCAGGGTTTGTAGTACGCACGAGAAGAGTCATGCCCGCACCATCAGCGAATCCTGTACCGAATACTCCTGATTCAAACAATAGAGCGCGAGCCTCAGGTGTACTTCCAAGCAGACATGCACATGCTTCTTCTTGGCTAGAGGCCATCTGCAATGGTTCTCCTCCTGCTTTTGCAGCATCCTGCATGCCTTTTGCTTCGGTTTTACATTGCTTTTCGGCAGACTTATATTGTTCCTTGAGCCGATTGATTTCCGCAGTTCGTTCCGGTTCTGGTAAGCTCGATTCACATTTTTGAGCTTTCTCCTCTGCTTTATCTTGACAATCTTTATATTTCGATTGTACGTATTGGCTACAACACTGGTCTCCATCGTAGGGAGTTTTATCACAAGTAGCAATTGCGATCCCCACACTCATTAAAACAAACATTACAATTGATAAAACGGTAATTATTTTCCTCATCGTACCTTGTTCGCGAACTGCATGATATAGGGTTCGTTGTCTATTTTATTCCTAAGATCGATCATTCGATATACAATGGTATCTTCCTCTTCAGTATATGCAGTGATATTATACTGCTTTTGCGTCACTTGGGTCAGATAATCCCAGTGGATGAACTGGTCATTGCTCACTTCCTTCTCAACGATAGTGGACGCCACAAAAAGCATCTCCCTTAAGCGAACAGGAACCGTTGCAGTGTATTTTGGATCCAATTCTACTTTCTTGCCATCGCGATTTATAGTAACTGGATATTGGATATTGAAAATGACGCTTTCATCGGTAAATGAGGTCTTTGATGAGAATTTTCCCTTTACAACAGAAATGGGAAATGACTGGAAATTACCTATGCACCCTTCGAAATAATTCTTCATGTACCTATCTAGTAGTCCGGTCCAATAGGCTTCCTGATAGGGAACTGGAATGTTATTTTTCCCTTCGATGTAGAAATACGCTACCTTGTATGATTCATCGTAATGATAATATAATCCGAACGGATCGGGATTCAATCGACCACCTACAAACCCTAAGAAGAACAATCCGTTTTTCGCGGTAAGGTCAAGGCAGCTTTGGATGTATGCCGCCACATTTCTATCTTCAATGGTAAGCTCTTTTTCAGTAGCTCCCCTAAATGATCCTTTGACTTCTCCCTGGAAGTACATCATGATGAAAACAGCAAGAACAAGAACAGCAATCACTACTATGTAAATGGTGGCCTGCCCTCTTTTTTCAAACATGGATGCTTTTCTTCATGTGATAGTATTTAAATGTTTAGCTTTTAAATGAAGTGACAAGTTGACTATTTGATATACGAATTAAACATTTTCTCAATTTTTCACATTGATTAATAGCTCAAAAGCGGGGTTATTTAGGCGCTCCCAATACATCGCGCATTTATAGTACTATCCTAGTGCAAGGGTACTATCTAAGTGATAGGCGTTTAGCATCATCAGATCGAGCCTTGTGATTTGTTAATGCTTAGAGAATTCATTACGCCTTCGGCAATATTTTAGTGCGATGCCTCCGCTTCTAGACTCATTGCACTGCGGCATCGCGAATTATAGTGGGGCTGAGCGCAGCGAATGCCGCCTTCATGTGCCAGCTTTATGGGAAGCTGGCGGCAAGGTGTTAAACGCCGATGAAATCAGCTAAAAACAGCTCAGTTTTGAATTCCCATCTTATTTATTTTCAATATAAACAATAAATAAGAATTAAAAGGAAAATAATGCAGATAATCGACGACAAAACACCCCCTAAACGAAACCTTTAAATATAAGTTTCTTTACTTAAAAGTAGTAAATAAAAGAGGAAACATGTGCTTAGGATGCTTGGTAGCTGGGATGGGGCTCTCCTATGAGAGCGAGAAAGCGCAGGAATTCATTAAAGCCGCGCTTGATACTTCCGATAACAAAGGCTATGCCCCGCAGATCTATGGGAGCAATGCCTGTTCGGCTTACTGCAACGAGGAGCATGAGACATCATATTCAGGAGCGTGATAGAGGATGACAGTGGGGGATTTAAATGGACGATTTTTTCGACGAGGACCAAACGGAAATTGAAAGCATGCGCTCTGAGAGAAAGAAGATGCATGACAGGGATTTTGCTAAACTCATCAACAAACGCGATCTGTCTGATTTTGAATTAGACGAATTGTTTATGTAGATTTCTTGGATTTTTCTCTTTACTCTTTTTTATTCGATAACATTATTAAATTAGGCTCTGTTTTTTATCGACATGGAGAATTACGACCTGGACCTGAACAAGGCAATTGATGAAATAAAAAAAACAGATGCGAAATTGGTATGTATACAGCTTCCTGACGGGCTAAAGCCACAAGCCAAAAAGATCCAGGATGAATTGGAGCATAAAACCGATGCCGAGATAGTGATCTGGATGGGCTCATGCTGGGGCGGCTGCGACATCCCTTTGGCCGTGCAGAAATTGAATGCGGATCTTCTGATCCAATGGGGGCATAGCGTGTACATTAGGAGTTGGTAAGGCAAAAAAAAAGAATTCTGATCCATTAACGCTAGCTTTTGAAAATAAAAATCCCTCTAAAAGTCAAAACGGCTAAATTTTGCCATTCGAACCAATAATTTTTAAATAGCCAATAACTCAAACAGATCCATGCCCCAAAAAATAATCCTTGCAACGGATCACGCAGGCTTTGAACTAAAGGAAGCGATAAAAAAGCACCTTATCAAGAATGGATACCCAGTAGAAGACCAAGGAGCCCTGACCTATGAAGAAAAAGACGATTATCCTGATTTCATAATCCCCGCGGCAAAAAAAGTCGCGAAGGAAAAAGCGTTAGGCATTATTTTTGGGGGATCAGGCCAGGGAGAGACAATCGCTGCCAACAAGGTAAGGGGGATCAGGGCCGCATTGTTCTACGGCGGCGATCAAAAAATATTGAGACTTTCAAAAGAGCACAACAACGCGAATGTCCTTTCTTTAGGCGCACGATTCCTCTCTGAAAATGACGCAAAGAAAGCGGTCGATCTTTGGCTCAAGGCGCAGTTTTCCAACGAAGAGCGCCATCAAAGAAGGATAAAAAAAATCATGGATTTAGAAAAATAATGCAATTCTTAGCATATCTTCTCTCATCGATTACGGCATTCTTGGGGTTAGTCGCCGGAATGGCACTGATCAAGCTAGCACCAGAGGAGCAAAAGCCTGGAAAAAAATATTTTCTTTTGGTTGAATATGCAATGTATTCCATATTGGTTGGCCTGGTCTTGTTTTTTTATGGTATCCACATCATAATTTGCATAGGCGTTGGCATTGTCTTATTTGCATTATTAACAATTAAAAAATTCGAGATGAGCAGGGCATACATACTCTACGCGGTTTTTGGGATTGTCCTGTTTTTACTAACAGAAGATCAAAATCTATTCCTGCTCGCCTGCTTATGTGTATTCATATTCGGGATGGCAATGGCATCAAAGGAACTTAACGTGAAGAAGAATAATTATTTCATACTATTAAGAAACAACGCTGTTTTTTTCATCCCGATTATTCTGCTTTGGTTTGCGATCTAAACTACCATTTTTCATTTCTAATCCCAGTATAATAGGCAATGTGGTTTGTAATGATATGCAACACTACACTAACGAAAAGAAGCGTAACAATGATGCTCCAAGATAGAGGCACTACAATCGAAACAAAGAGCAATCCTCCCATGACAAAATCGACCTGATCGAAGGGGAAAAACCGAGAGCCTGGCTGTATGCTTAATCGCCTTTTGATCATGCTTTTTAGCAGATCTCCAACAAGCGCTCCAAATCCGAGCATGAAACCAATAAAAATCCATTGCGAGTAATCAACCAGCGCAAATTGTTGCCCAACCCCATTTTCATAGATCATATGTTGGATAAATGCGACAAGCACCGCAAGCAGCGTGCCTAGGATGATCCCGCGAAATGTCTTGTTGTCTCCTAGGATTCGCTTGCCCTGGATTTCTTTTCCAAAGTCGATAGGATACTTAAGGAAAGGAACTTTCTGAAATATAACAGGGGCCATGTTCGCAAAATATGCCGGAGCAAAGAAATAGATGCATTTCCACACAAACGCAAGGAATTCTATCATGGCAACCTCTTCTTAATGAAGCTGCAAAACCCGCCGAACGCTCCAAATCGTATCTTGCCGCCGATCTTGGTTGTTTTTTTCTTGAGCGCATCTCTTAGCGAGCCCTCAAACATCGTATACCCATTGCCCACTTCAAAAGAGAAATGGCCATCGCTGCCCGCTGTCTTTGCCATCCCTAATTTTGTCGCCATCCTATCGGCCTTTTCATTGTTGCTATTAAAGAGCATCCGTGCATTGAAGCACTCTATCGCATCCACCTTGTTTTTTATTTTTTCTAAAGGGATTTTGAATTGGTGGTTGGGATTGGTTGATGTCCTGAAAGGATGCGGGATGATTATGAGGCCATTTTGCTTTCGAACTTCATCTACAACGCAATCAAAGTCAGTGCTTTTGATATCCTCTTTAAGGTAATATGCCAGGATGTCTCCGGCACTCGTGGATATCTCGCTTCCCACGATAACTTCAAAGTTCTTGTCCTTGTTTATTTTTTGGACTGCTTTGCCGCCAGCAACGCAATGATGATCAGTAACTGCAATGCCATTGAGCCCTTTTTCCTTCGCTAGTCTTAGCAGTGTCGCTGGCTTGAGATTGCTGCATTTTGAAAAATGAGTGTGGGTGTGCAGGTCGTATTTTTTCATGGTATTCTTAGAGTAGATAGTGGACTGTTTTCTACTTTTGGATTGTTGAATAGGGCGCTGAACGAGTGAGTCCCAAATGGGAAAAACTACAATGACACTCAAAAACAGCAATACCTTCCCGCTTGGTCATTTTTAATTTTAAACATCGGAATTCCACCATTTCTATGAATGGTGGTTTACCGTGAGTAAACATTGAGTGGAATTCTGAGTGTGCTCAAAAACCACTCGCGTGTGAATCCACCGTATCATCCAGTGGTGTTTCACCGGTGGTTTTTGACATAATCAAAGCCTGGCCATGAGCATAGATTGTCAGTAGCCATCGGGACTGAGCGAAGCGAATGTCGCGCGCAAGGGTCAACGAATGCCTTCGTTGAGGGAAAACTATTTAAGGGTTAAAAAAGCTTATGCTCCAATGAAACACATCTTCTCTTTGCCAAATATGATAACGTTTGCACGCGTGCTCTTCATACCTGTCTTCGTCTGGGTGCTTTTTTCAGACTATGCGCACAAGGACTATCTTGCCGCCTTGATCTTCATTGCGCTCTCGGTTTCCGATGCGCTCGATGGATATATCGCCAGAAAGAAGAACCTGATAACGGGCGTTGGAAAGATAATAGACCCAATTGCCGATAAACTGCTCATTGCGGCTGCTTTGTTTGCCCTATTACATCGTATCGACCTTTGGATGATCATTGTGATCATAGCAAGGGAAGTCATAATCACGCTCGCGCGCATGCTGTTCTTGAAAAAGAAAGTAATAAGCGCAAGCATGCTTGGCAAGCTAAAGACAATCTCGCAGATAGTTGCGATAGTTGCGGTCATGCTCCAGGTTCCAATCGTTATTTTTGGAATGGCCCTGCATTGGTGGTTCATGCTTATCGCGACGATAGTTACCATCATCTCGGGAATCGATTACCTCATGAAGATGGCTAGGCTTATGGATGAGACTATTTTCACGATCCCTAATCTCATAACATCCATACGCGCACTGCTCATTCCGATTCTTATTGTTACGATTCTTGATAAGAACAACGATTTTGCGCTCATTCTGTTTGGTACCATCATAATTACCGATAAATTAGATGGCATTTCGGCGCGACTAACATCACAGGTAACGACCTTTGGAAGGATGTTTGACTCGTTCGTTGATTTCATGGCAGTGGTATGCGCCTATATCGCTATGGGTTTTGCAGGATATTTTCCCTTGTATTGGATATATGTCTTTGCCTTCGCAAGCCTTATCATGATAGCGACGAAATCGGTGCATTTCTATCTTAAGCAGGAAAAGGAATCCACAGTTCTTGGAAAGGTAGTAATCGCAAGCTCATACATTGCATTGTTCTCGTTCTTTTTTGGCTTCACCTATCGGATGCTCCTGCTCGCAATCGCAGCGGCCCTTGCATATTGCTATGCCGTATATGATATAGCAAAAACAGCAAGTGAATTGAGGAACTTCCATGGGAATCGTCGATGATCTTATCAGTGGCTATGGGCTTGTCGGCATTTTTTTGGCCTCGTTCTTATCCTATTCCATCATTCCATTTCCCAATGAGCCGGTGCTTGTTGCCGGCAGTAGCTTCTTCAACCCTTGGATGGTCCTCCTTATTGCGTTGGTCGGCGCAAATTTGGGAAGCGTATTGTCTTACTACATTGGGTTGAAGGGGCTTAGGACTTTTTTCTTCAAAAGAAGCCTAAAGAAAGAATCAAGAGGTGAGCGCATGTTTGAGAGATGGGGGCCGCTAAGCATCATCTTATTCAGTTGGGTGCCTATCATCGGCGATCCGCTCTTTATCGCGGCAGGTGTTTTGCGCATGCGCTTTTGGAAGATGCTGCTCTACTCAACGATTGGAAAATTGTGGTATTTTGCGCTGGTGATCTGGCTTACTGTTAGGGTGGCATAATACTTAAAGCCTACACAACTTCAATAAACAAACACTAAAAAAATACAATCAACCAAGCGCCATTTTGATCAAATCTTTGAGCTTGCTATTGATATTCTCCACGATCTGCTCTTCCTGCATCTCCTCGATATCTTCCTTTTCCATAAGGCCTATTTGCTTCCTTATTTCGGCAAGATCCGCTAAAACAGTTTTTTTGTCAATCTCATCGCTTATCTTTATGTCCTCAGCGATCGCATTGAGTTTTGTATCTATATCCATAAGATCGTTTAGGATGTCTTTGCTCATTGAGTGGATCTGCTCAAGCAGTTTTGTCTCTTCGCCTTCTATCATGTGTTCACCTCACTCAAACATCATTGGATGCGCATTGCTTAAATGCCTATGCTCCTTAAGCTCGTGCAGATGCTTGTTCTTATGCTCTAAGATCTTATGTATGTTGGTGCTAAAATCCTCTATCAATAAAGAGACGTGCTTTCCTCCGAGCAGATGGGGTACCACCACATAATCAGCGCCGGCATCATAGAGGTCGAAGGCATCATGCACCTGCATCGCATTCACTATTATGGTCAGATTCTTGTGTTTTGCCTTTGCGCTCTTGATGAGCAGCAGATTATCCATCTTGGTTGGGATTGTCGATATCAATATCTTGGCTTTCCGAAAGGGCAGCGACTCTAAAAGATCACTATCTCCAATATCCCCATAGATAGTATCGATATTTTTCTTGCCTAGATGCACAACAGCTGCGGGATCATAATCCACGACCAGGATCTGTTTTTTTAGCTTTTGTAGCGTCTGCACGGCTCCAAACCCAATTCGCTTGTAGCCGCACACGATCGCATAGTAGTTCTTTTTCAGATCAGCCTGGGGCAATTCTTTATTGTGCGAGGAGAACCTATCCAAAAAATGCAGCCCTCCTGCCAATCGATGATACAAAATGTCTTCAAATTTCACCAGATAGGTAGTGCAGGTTATGGTGATCACGGCAAGCAGGATGCTCAATGCGTATAATTCCTGGCTTACGTGCCCCATGGCAAGCCCTTGCGCTACTAATATGAGTGAAAATTCCGATATCTGGGCAATATAGAGCCCGCTTAGAAATGAGACCCGTTTCCTATATCCAAAAAAGGCGATGATGAGCATGGTAGCAATCGGTTTTAGCAGCATGGCAACAAAAAGAAGGCCAACTAGGGGCAATGCATATGCCATAAAATTATCAAAAGCAAGATTCATACCTAACGTTGCAAAAAACAGCACTGAAAAAAAATCACGCAGTGGCTTTACTTTGCTTATTATCTCTATGTTATAGGGTAGATTTGCAAGGGAAATACCGGCGATAAATGCGCCAATTGCTATTGAAAAGTCAAAATAGCCAAAGACCATAGCGTAGAGCAAGGAAGCAGAGACCGCCGAAATGAACAATAGCTCCTGGCTTTTCGCGGCATAGTTAAATATCGAAGGGAAGGTGTATTTTGCGATGATGATCGATCCTGCGATCACCCCGATGATCTTTGCAAGCGAGATCAAAAAAGCGCCCAACGAAAAATCACCCAGCGTTGCCAACACAGAAAGCGCAATAATTGCGATCAAGTCCTGCAAAAGCAGGATGCCGATGATTATTTTTCCATGCAGTGTATCGATCTGTTTTTTATCCGATAACAGCTTAACAACAACCATGGTTGAAGAAAACGCTATGCCTATCGCGATATACATCGCCTCAACCGCGACAAGCCCAAGCAGCAGCGCGGCGATGAAGCAAATGGCGAATATCGCGACCACCTGGATAATGCCGCCAAGGGTTGACACCAATCCAACCTGCTTTAATTTTCTAAGATCAATTTCAAGACCAACGATAAAGAGCAAGAAAGCGACACCAATTTCTGATAGGGTCGTTATGACCGTGTGATCCTGAACCAAGTGAAACACTGGCCCAAGCACCACGCCAGTAAGAATGTATGCGGGAATAAGCGGCTGCTTAAGGATTCTAGCAAGATACGCAAAGACTGTCGCAAGTATCAGGATAATGCCGATTTCAAAGAACAAATATACATCCATTTAGGGAAAGCACTTTTTATTTTTTAACTGTTGGAGGGGTTATTATGAATCATCGAAATTCCGCCATCTCTTTGAGTGGTGGTTACAGTGGGGCAACAATCGGGTGGAATTCCGAGTGTGCTCAAATGTCGGAAACCGCCAAAAATGATAATCCGATAGTAGTCGGTTTCCGAACACCCCGAAAATTTCAATTTTCGATGAACCACTCGCAGTGAAGTCAATGTATCATGT
>CAZFPU010000061.1:0-10287 GCA_964521145.1 uncultured Methanosarcinales archaeon
GGTTGGGAAATTAAACCAGGCAAAAAATTAGAAAAATAAACACAAGGGCCAAAAACCTATCCTTAAAATATAGATGGGTATTCATTCAAAATTGATAAAGGAAAATTGAGATAAGTTTATTGGAACAAAAACCAGGCACCAAGCTAGAACAGAGTAACGAAAGTCAAAATCAAAAATGATACTAGGGATTACAGGAAGTTTTGGATCGGGGAAAACAGCGGTGACTGAATTATTCAAGGATTTTGGGTTTCATGTAATCAATGTCGATTCGTTGTATCATGATATCTATCAGCGAAATATTTTCCTTAAGGCAAGGCTGCTTATTAGTTTTGGATCGACGAATCGTGAAACGATAAAAGGCATTGTATTTAGCGATTCCAAAAAACTGCAAAAACTCAACGCCATCACCCATCCATTGATCTTTAGGCAATTGAAAAAAGAGATAGAAGCTATACAGAGAATAGAGCCGGATGCGAACATCGTGGTGGATATTCCACTATTGTTTGAAACGAATTCTCAATTGATGTTTGACAAGACAATTGTTATCAAGGTAAGCAAAAAAATGCAGCAGAAGCGCATTCTCATGAAATCAAAACGCTACAGCAAAAAAGAGATCGAGCAGATACTGGCAAGCCAGATGCCTCCTGAAGAGAAGATAAAGAGAGCTGATTTTGTTATTGATAATGAAGGTAGCCTGCAAAGGGCAAGATCTCAAATACGTATAATTCTCAGATCGATAAAGGCACTGCATTGAACGCATTTCTGTACAAGTGACCCCCCTAAAGAGACGGGGCTTCTCGATTATTAAAAAAAGACAACATGAGCTGCTCTCCAATGTACGTAGTTATTGGGTCCAGGCCATTGCAGCGAACAACCACCCAATAACTGTATGCCATTTTTTAATGAGCAACCTAAAGGTTGGGAATTAACCCGGGAAAATATTAATACTATTTATTTACTATTATAAAATGGTAACAAAATCAAAAGATTTATAAGCCAAAAAACTATGCCTAACCCATGGCACTGATAACCAATACAAAAGCCGATGACCTTCTAGGATCAATTGGGTTCCCTTATTCTGGAAGTGAGTACATGCTCGGAACCGTCAGGACGTACTTTCGCGCCGGGGAGGCTTTCCTTAGGGGCTTTGATGGTAGAGAGCGGCGCATCTCTGACTTGGAGATGATAGCGCTTAATGTCAGCGCGTATAAGGGTGAGCTGCCAACGCATTCGGTCCTTGCGAGATTGCGAAGGGATGAATCCTTGCTGCATAGAAGAGTATCACCCATAATGGAAGAGCCCATGACAACATATTGGGTCAAACCATCCGCACGAAGGATTAAAAAAGTGGCAAAAGATGAGTTTTCGTTTCTGGCTTATTTGGCTTTGGATGGGTATGTTACCGACGAGGAGCTGCGCAATGCGATGTATTCCAAACCGATTTCGGCTTCGCTTATAAGCGTAGTGAAGGCCCATATCATGGAAAAAACCCAGATAAATATCAGGACAAGACAGGGGAGGCGAGGAGATAGCAACCCGGGATATTACATAGGGGAAATCAGCGATCATCGCAAAGAGTACCAAAAAAGGCGCCAAGGGGTTGCCTTTAATGCGTTTACCGGCTACGTCCAGATAGGGAGTAGAAAGAGAATCTTAAGCGCGCGGCAAATGGATATTTTTGATGCCGTTATTTCAGCAAGACATGCAGGCATTAGTAGGGATTCCCTCCATGAGCAAGTATACGGGACCCATGGCAGGCCTGATGCTCAAATGAAAAACATTGATGTTCAAAAAACCATGATAAACAAACTGTTTGGCGGCAATTATTTGGTGCAAAGAGAACACAGGTTCTATTTTAATGCGCAGTGAATGCTTTACGAAATCATTAAATAGCTATTTTTCTGCCCTTAGCCAATGAAAGTTGGTATCTATCCGGGCAGCTTCGATCCGATCACGAATGGTCATATCGATGTGATCAAACGAGCTTTGAAATTGTTCGATAGAGTTGTTGTTGCTGTAGGAGATAACCCAGGAAAAAAACCGCTGTTTTCTACAAAGGAACGATTAGAGCTCATAAGGGAAAGTACCAAGAGCCTCAAAGGCGTAGAAGTTGATTCATTTTCTGGCTTGCTTATCAACTACGTAAAAAAGAAAAAATCAAATTTCATCATTAGAGGTTTGAGGGCAGTCTCTGATTTTGATTTCGAATTCCAAAGGGCTTTGATGAATCGGGTTGTCGATGAAAATATTGATACCGTTTTTATCATGACCAAGGAGCATTATGTCTATCTGAATTCTTCTATTGTAAAAGAGATGGCGCAGTTTGGCGGGAAACTGAATGGGCTCGTGCCTGAGATTGTTGAGAAGAGATTAAAAGAGAAATTTTCCAAGTAGCTAATTTCTAATCACCAAAAGGATAGAACCTATTGAATTTAGAATAAAAAAATTAACCGTAATACTTCGACATGTCTTCAGGAGTGACTTTCCTTGCTTCCTTGCCGCCTGCGTTCTTTGCCTTGACAAGTCTGCTCGCGTATCCTGCGACAACATTTCTAACTTTGATCGATGGTATCTCTGTGTGTCTTGCAAGGACTTCCTTGTTCTTGGTAAAATCCTCTGTAAATTCATCAGGGAATCTTCGAAGAAGCTCTTTAGTGACCCTTTTGACCGCGACTGTTTTTATTCTGCCCATATTATTTCTTTGCTTCTGGCTTATCCCTTATTATTTCAATTGGGATCACGCCTTCGTAATATTCTTTCTTGGCGATCTCCAAAGGATTGTATTTGAGCGCTTCTAGGTCTTTTTCAGATAGCTTTACCTGCAGAGGGGCCCCCATTGAAATCTGCAAGGCTCTCGCCCCAATAATTCGTGCCTTTTCGTACTTAGTGTGTTCTTCCATAGTAGATGTAGAATATAATGAAACTCGAGTCCCTATTTAAAGCTTTCTATCGGGCGATTTATAAATGAATGAAGGGTTTGGGAGGGAATTCTCGCTATCGCTCGGGTCAGCGGCTTACCGCCAGCTTCTCATAAAGTCTGGCACATGAAGGCGACACTCGCTACGCTCAGTCCCCTGGTCACTATCAATATGCGATGCCGGAGCGTATTGTTGAGAAAGCGCAGGCATCGCACTAAAATTTGCCGAACGCGTAATGAATATTGTTTCAACCTTATCATCAACTCCCTTGTAGATTGATCTGGAAGAATGAGATGCTCGACCTTTGTGCCGCTGACCGCCATTCCCTCCCAAAACCTCATCACATTAGTTTTTTCAAGAAATCTATTTAAAAATCAAGTAGATTCCCGATTCAATGACCAACATCTTAGGACTTAAAGCAGTCGAATACGATCGACAGGGCACAATTGAATATCTGGTTCTTCTTACGGATAGCAGGGCGATAAATGGCAAGGATAATAGCCTTGCTGACAATTTTACGCAGAAGCTGTACAGTGGAAAACATCTATTTGCTTACTCGGGGGACGTAGGGATTGGAGACAAGGTCATGAGGAATGTTCATGAAAAGATCAAAGATGGCAAATCTGCTCTTACTATTGAAGCTTTTTCGCAGTTGGCCCTCGAATGCACTACGCAAGAGATGGTAAAAGACGATGAGCGCCTGAATTTTGTGGTTGCCGGGTCTGCCGATAGCGGAGGTCTAGGTTTTTCATTGGTCAATACAACAGGAAATTGGAAGGGTTATGGGGGAAACAGTGATTGGTCACTTCGTAAGTATCTCATAGGCTCATCTGCTAAAGCAGGAAGCGGGGGCATATATAGCGGCCCATTGCTTGAACAAGCAGAAGAACATGGCTATCTTGAAAACTCGTTTCCCACTCTTGAACTTGCCATTGCAACTGCCTTTGATCAACTCAAGCATGCTGCAAATGATAGGGGCGTAAATACGCGAGCGCAGGTGGGACTGGTTAGAAAAAAAGCAGGGGAGGTGAGTAGTGCAACGCTCTTCCCTGAAAAAGCATATGTAGTCTCGTTTGAAGAAAATCCGCAAGATCCGCTGGCTTCTTTTGCAATGCATCATGGAGCTGGTTGGACCAATCGTCTTGACTATGATTCATTCACCAATCATTGCTTTGCCTATGCCAATTCATTGCCGAAATCAAAAACCTTTTTGAATTACTTTTCAGGAAGTCAGAAAAAACTTGCGGCGAGCGTGCGCTCACAAGCGCTGGATCTGCTAGATAAGAAATGGATGAACCAAATAGAATATTTCTTTGCGATTGGAGAAGCCGCCCAAAGTGATCACCTCAAGAGATCTAGGGGTTAATCATAAAATACAATCTTCTGTTGTTCTTTCCCTTATTCTCGACTTTAACCAAGGAAATAGTGCCAATCTCCTTCGCATCATTGACATGACAGCCGCCATCTGCCTGCGTATCAATGCCTTTGATATCAACAATCCGTAGTATTTCAACATCAGGAGGCATTTTATTGGCTAATTTTACCATGCTAGGAATCTTAAGGGCCTCATCTCTTTTCATATAATGGACAGAAACAGGAGCTCCGTTTCCTATCGCTTCATTTGCCATCGCGATATATCCATCCATCTTCTCCTTATCCATCTCGTCTAGGGAAAAATCCATTCTGGCTTTGTCTAATTCAATACTATTGCCAGTGATCTGCGCGCCTGCCTTCTCATGGAAAAATGAAGCGAGAACGTGTGCTGTTGTGTGTAATCGCATTAACTTGTAGCGCCTTTCCCAGTTTATTTTGCATTCTACCTTGTCTCCTGGCTCTAGTCCAGGCTTTGAGACTTCGTGGCTTATCTGCCCATCAAATTTTCCAACGAACACAACAGGGTATTCTTCTCCATCTTTTATCATAACCCCCGTATCATGGGCAACGCCTCCCGAAGTTGGATAGAAGATAGTTTGATCCAAGATCACATATTTTCCATCTTTAGTGCTTTGAACGGTAGCGCTACATTCTTTTAGATATGAATTGTCCATGTAGAGGGCTTTGGTCATGATGAAATGAACTATTTGTTTTGTTTTTATAGTTTGCTGATTTTTAAAGAAAGGTATAAAAAACAAGGGCAATCCAGCCAAATAATGTTTGATCTCCCTTACCTGCGCACGACAACAGCCATTGGATTCCTAGTGCTTGGCTTGAAAACGTATTCTGCCATAGCAGATAAAAAAATTGAGGCTCCAATCCCCACAACTGCGTCTATCGAGCGCATCATAGCTAATTCTCAAGTGACAATGCATGATGCGATCCGTGGCAACGAGGCGGCCGGGATAGAACAGATACGAAGTATGCTTAGGAGTTCTCCTTATGAAAAAACGTGGCTCTACTTCCCCAAGCGGGAGGAGTGGCTGGTGGTGAGCAAAAACTCAACTCTGACCAGTGAATGCAAGCCAAAAGTAGGAATATACCCCGATTACGATGCCATAATCAAAGCTTTTGCGCAAAACGATGATATTGTCCTCTATCATTTTCATCCTACCCCCCAGATCATGACTAAATCAGTGAACGCACAGCTGCAAGAACAGATAAAAGAAGGAAAATGCGCACTAGATGAGGTAGTTTATCTTGGAAACCTAAAGCCCTATCGCAACGCGCTTCCTTCAACCGGAGATATTAGCGTAACGCTTTATCTGGCACGCTCATTCTTTGAAACGCAGCCTCTTGGAATCTTCAGGCATAAGATAGTATCTGATTTCGGCATAACCCAGATCGATGTGACTGAGCAAGGGAAGAAAAAGCCACAGGGAGATGAATTAATCGAGTATCATCAGATGCTACTAAACGGATACCATAAGGCAATGAATGCCCAAACAGGCGAATTTGAATATGACCCTTCACAGTTCAATGCACAGTTTGCGCAGAAAAATCCATTCAAGCAGGTAGTTCTATCCTTCCAGCTTTTTGAAAAAAATCGTGTTTTTCTAGGGCCCTAGTTTATCGCAAGTTTCTGTTCTCAGTCGATAAAAATCCAAACATTTAAATACCCTTCTTGCGAGTTGTGTATAAATCATTTTGTGTGCAGGAGGTGCATCACATGGATAAACGAATCGGACAATACGCTTTTATCGGATCCATACTATTGGCTCTTGTCTTGGGGATCATAACACCCATGGCAGTGATCAACCAGCAGGTATCTGAATGGCTAATATCTATTCTGGTAGTGCTTGGTGTCTTGGTAGGATTTTTCAATGTTCCAGAAAAGCAGAAGAAGGAATATTTCGTTGCGGCAACTGTACTGATAATTGCTGCGGGGATTGGACAGAGCGCTAATTTCCTAGGTGGCATCGTGTATGCGGGCGAATACCTACGAGCGATCTTCCAGGCTTTGCTTGCTGTCGTGATACCGGCTGTAACGGTTGCGACCTTAAAGGAGCTTTGGAATATGAGCATGGCCAAATAAAGGCTTTTTTTCTTATTTTTTTATTTTCATTTTTACCTAGCAAAGTATTATAAATTTTTCGGATATACCGGACTTCATGAACGACCAGCCAACGCTCTATGTGCTCAAGGAAGGAAAGAATGGAAAAACCTATTTTGGTCGCTTTGATCTTGGAGACTATGGGCAAAAGGGAGTCTGCATAGATGATATTACCGACCAAATAGGGATTCGCAAGGCAAGTTTAGTGATAGAAGACCATGTAACTGATAGCACAGAAAGGCTTATCTTCAAAAATGGTGTAGCAAATATGTTTCAGAAAACAAATGGCTATTATGTCAAACTAGAGGATCTTATGCAAAGAGATGGAGCGGGCAATCCACGCCAAACTGAAATCGAGAATATCTTGACACGTTACGCAAGGACCTTTCGCGATGTGCTAACGCATAGCAAAGCTGCACCTTATGCGAGCACTCATTTTGGAGAACTCCTCAAATACCTTCCACAGCCCAAATAGACAATTCTTTTCGATTATTTATTAAGACAGAATCATCCATTAAAAATAATGATGAAAATTTCTGAGAAAATTGAACTAGTGGATCTGGGGATCTATGTGCATAAAACCCTTATCTTTAGCGATTTTCACATTGGATACGAAGAGGCGCTCAATAAGCAAGGCACATTCATCCCCCGCTTTCAATTCCAGGAGATACTAGAACGCCTCGATGCTATCTTTGAGCAACTAAAGGATAGAGAAATTCAGACAATCGTTGTGGCAGGCGACCTAAAGCACGAGTTTGGAGTGATCTCAGAGCAGGAATGGAGGCATACACTGCGCCTTCTTGATTATCTGGGAAAAAAGGCTCAAAAAATAGTTTTGCTCAAGGGAAATCATGACACGATCCTAGGCCCCATAGCCCACAAAAGAAATGTCGCGACTGGCCAGTTTTTGCTCATGAACGATTCGAAACGAGCGATCTTTACCATTTCTGGAAATACAATAAAAAAAGTGGATTTGGAAGGGGCGCCAATGATTGATGTGCAAGCAAATAACCTCCATGATGCCGATAAGGCCGATTTGACAAGCACATCCCTTTCAAAGAAAACCCATGACCCACCAAAGCAAAGCCGATTATTAAAAAAGATCAAACTATTGAAAAATGTAAAGAAAATGGGCGGGGCTATCAAAAGCAAAGATAAAAATGGGATCCTCATTGTGCATGGGGATATAATACCGCCAAAAGAGGTCCTTGAAAATGCCTCCACGATAATAATGGGGCACGAGCATCCTGCCCTGGGCATACAGGATGGGCAGAGATCAGAAACCTTCAAGTGCTTTCTTATAGGGGCATGGGAGAAGAAAGACCTGATAGTGTTGCCTTCGTTTAATTTGGTCACTGAAGGCACTGATGTGCTGAAACAGCAGCTTCTGAGCCCCTTCCTTAAAAAAAATATCCGCAAGTTCAGGGCGATTGTTGTTGCCGATAAACTCTATGATTTTGGAAAGATCCAGGAGATGTAAGAAAAATACGCTGATTGGATGCGAGAAGTCCGCTAAATCCAGGCATCTGGATGCGAAGGAAATCGAGGATTTTGGGGGTGCCAAAATGCTCTGCATTTTTAGCACGTGCTATCGTGCAACAAAGCATGCTGGCAACTCACTGCGAGATTTGAACGCTGTCAATACAGTTTAATACACTAGAAAAGGAAACGCTATGGGAACCTCCTTGGAAGACCAATTGTATTCTGTAATCAGATTAGATGACATCAATAAATACGTGATGAAGACAAGATTATCCAAAGCAGCTGCGGATCGTATGGTTGATGAATTAGACAAGAAGGTTGGGGAAAAATCAGAACATCCGCATAAGCAGACGTATCTAGCAGTAATTTATGAGCCAATTCATGACAACCCTCCCATTCCATATAGGTAGACACACTTCTCTAAGAGGGAAAACAGCGACGCTGGTTACTCTTGGATATTTCATGAAAGCTAGCTTTCGCATGAACCTCAGCTAAGTGCAATGTTCTCAATGAAATGGATATCTTCGCCCTCTAAGATAAAATCCAGCGCAAGATCTTCTTTCATGTGCGCTCTACTCGATGTTCCGGTCAAAGGGATCACGCCTATGTGCATCGCAAACCTAAATAGTACCTGTGCAGGTGTTTTGTTTACTTTTTTTGCGATGATGCCTATTTTTGGGAGCACATAGGCATTGGCGGTAAGCAGCGAGAACCCTTGGTAGAAAATCTTGTTCTTCATGCAAAATTCCCTTATTTGTTTATCCCACCCTTGTGCTGCAAAACATCTATTCTGAACAAATGTCGGCTTGATCTTAGATCCCTCAAATAGTTCTTGTAGTTGCTCGATATTGACATTGCTTACTCCTAAGTAGCTCGTTTTTCCTTCATTCTTAATTGATTCCATCTCTTGCCATACCTGCAAATCCTCTTCTGCTAGTGCAAAATTATCCAAGGGGCCATGGAGTACATACGAATCGATATGATCTATCTGCAGATGCTCGAGGGAACTTTGGAACGACTGCCGAACCTGCGCTGGATGCTTGGCATGAATATCATAAGGCAGCCTATGGTCTTGAGAGTTTGGATAGGTATACTTGGTTTGGATGAAGAGTTCCTCTCGCTTCATGCCATTGTTAAGCACAGAAGCAATGGCATCCCCAACGGCTGCCTCATGATAATGGCGCCTTTGATTGGCAGTGTCGATTCCTCGAAACCCCGATTCAATTGCGCTCAGAACCAGCTCTTTAGTGGAATCTTCTTTCCATGCAGTCCCATAGATGAATGAGGGTATCTTGCCTGTGCTTTTTCTTGGATTCATGCAATTGATAAAGCAGATTTATCTTATTAAAGTTGGGATTTGTCTGGCTCCCATGAAAATGTTTTCGCACTCTTTTTTGTTTTTGCATCTATAAATGCGAATAGTCCATTGGTTTTCATCCCATTGGTACTTTCACACCCATTACCGACCCTACAACAAAAAAGATTTTCATGGAAGCCGATTTGTCTAGCTTTTCACATTAATTAAAAATAAACACAAACTATTGTATTATACATAAATGGACAGTACACTGGGTTCGGCGGCTAGTCAATGTGCAAAGCCGAATTGCCCAATAAATAATTTCTTCATAACAATGATCGAATTTGGGCGTTTTTTTATTGGATCGTTTGCATCATAGCGTAAAACCACAAAGCAGATCGATAATGTGTGTAAATATCTCGTGCAGTTTTCAAACCAAATTCTTTTTATATCAAGCATAAATCAGTACTACCAATGAGAAAAATGATAAAAAAATTCCTGAAAAGAAAAGAAGATGCTCTGCTAATTGGAGTTCTTGCACTGCAGGGAAACTTCAAAGAACATATCGATATCTTAGAAAAGCTTGGGACAAAGACGATTTTAGTGAAGCTACCCACTGATCTTGATCTCATCCATGGTCTCATTATCCCTGGTGGAGAAAGCACGACGATGCGAAGCCTACTCAAAAGATACAGGCTTGAAAGCGCGATTCTCAAAAAATACAAGGAAGGTATGCCAATTTTTGGAACTTGTGCGGGCACGATTCTTCTCGCAAAAGAGATTATTGGAGAGCCAGCACAATTTGGCCTGCTTGATATCTCGATCACAAGAAATGCCTATGGGCGCCAGCTGGAGAGCTTTGAAAGCGAACTTTTGGTTGAAAAGATAGGAAAGATCCATGGAGTGTTCATCCGCGCGCCGATAATAAGTAGGGTTGGAGAGGGAGTTACGATCCTTGCATACTATAAGAACGACCCAGTGATTGTAGAGCACAATAACATTTTAGCAACAACTTTTCATCCAGAGCTTGCTTGCGAAGAAAGAATCCATGCGCATTTCTTGGAGATGGCACGGGAATATTCTAAATTGAAGCATATGCATCA
>CAZFPU010000062.1:0-10090 GCA_964521145.1 uncultured Methanosarcinales archaeon
TTCAATGCTTGAGATAGATGTGTTCTGGATGACTTCTTGGGAAGTCCATTCCTCTTCGAACCACTCGCTTGGTGAGCTTTTGCGCGCCAAAAGCCTTCGCAAGAAGATCCACTGCCTTGTCGACATCAAATCGCTTGCAGGAGAACAGGTCGATAAAGACATAGTCTTTTTCAGGAAAGGTATGGATGCTCACGTGGCTCTCGGCGATCATGACAAATCCAGAGATTCCATCGATCTGGGCTCCTGGATCAAGCCATTTCACTGCATAAGGCAGCGTCATCTTTGTCATGCCAAGGTGGCCTGGCAATTTGTCCAAAATGTCATATACGTAGCTTTGGGATGTCAGTTTCGTGCGATCGCACTCCGCCGCATCGATTGTTAGATGTTGTCCGAATTCCTTCATTTTCTTGATTTTTTAGTTATTTCTTGATTTTTTATTGAATTTTTATCAACTTTTCAAATTATTATAATTAAATAAATGTATTTAAACATTTCTATTTGTTGATTCCCCCGACGGAGTTTTTTTATTATTTTGCCCCAATTTTTGCCTTTTTTTCATCACGTGGTTTGCCAAGAAAGCGATCAATAGCATGATTATCGACGACAACACAATTTTTTTGACAAGTTTGAAAAAAAAGTCAGAAAAGAGATTTTCTGGGTACATTACAACTATTTTTTCAGTATCTGGATCAAAGAGATACGATCCTTCATCAAAAAAATCTGATGGAATCTTTCAAAGAAATTCCCAAATGAAGTCAATGCGAAAAAACCAACGATAAGGCAAATGATAAGCGCTAAAAAAGATCCTCGACTCAAAATATGGGCAATTTTTCTTGCGGGCCTGTTTTTTTCAGTCTTTTTTTGGTATAAAAAATAAAAAATAATAGCGCTTAGTAAAAAAATGGCAATCCAAAATGAAATGGCCACCCCAAAAATCATCTTCTTGACATCATCCATGTGATCTCTTTCGCGTTTGTTAAAAAAATCATATGGAAGCTCTTTGCGCTCACCTTCCAAAAAATCGATCACCCTATCATGCATCGACGAAACATCAATGGAAGGCAGCTGCTCATGTACTCCATATCTTTCAAATTCGGCATAAAAGAACCCTTCATCATGCAAAAGAACAAGGAAATTGCCAAAAATTATGGTGATTGCAAAGGCAATAGGCGCTATGGTTGAAAGAATCGTATCTGTAAGGTGCATTATCGAATAGAAGTCTGTTCTATCGTGATCGAGCGCTTTCTCTTGATAAGAAGCGTCTCCTCTACTGTTATCTTGGTTCGCTGCATGCGTATCTGCTCCTGCGCTTTCTTGATCTCATTTGCGCTCTCTCGCTCTATGATCTCAGCGAGCGGCAGAGGGATCCCTTCTAAGGGGATGTCATTTCTTCCAACGCCTGGGTCCATCATGCTACTGCTTGGTATATAGAACTCAAAGGGCATGCCATTGAGTGATTCTCTGATCTCCTTGAGATTGTGATAGCCGGCCTCAAAGTTGCCATACTTGATTGCCGTTAGCTGCTCATGCTCGGTTGGATGATAGAACATGACCGCATAGTCAGGAAAATCATTGGTCACGAGATACGATGCGGTAGTCTGTATGCTGCCATGCGAATCCACGTTATATCCTGTTCGTGAAAGAACTTCAAATCCTGGAGTGTAGGGGTTTAGGTCCATTTTTGTTGTTTATCGTGGATTTTATTGTTTATTGAAGGGGATGGCAGTATTTATTATTTGTTTTGTTATTTATTTTGCCTGGTTTTATTTTTGTTTGAATTGGGTGTATGGTAGTAATGGTGTGATCCTACCGATGTTTTCATTGATCTGGGCCCAATTGGTCCTAAATTAAATGAATTCCTTCTTACTTTTATTGTGGATTCAGTATACGGGCAATAGTCATCTGTTGAGGTATACTACTTCCTTTTCCTGCTTGATCGCTTTTTGGATCGCTTCTTCTATTGAACTTTTTTGTTTTTTGCCGTCCTTTTCCTTTTTTTCGTTATGTTCTGGTCCCTGCGTCTTTATGTTCTTGGCAATTTTGGAAAATGAATCTTCATCTCTATCCTTTTCTTGGTCCTTTTGCTTGGTTTCCTTTTCTATCTTCTCATCAAGCTCGCTCCAGCTATCTTTTTTCTTATCATCTTTCTTATCTCCTTTGTTCGATTGATAGAGATCCGATGAATGGGCGTTGTATTTCTCTTCTTTATGGTAATCAGCGTGGCCTTTTTCCTTGCCATGGTAATTATCGTCTTTTTCCTTGTCTCCTGCATAATGAGACATCTTGTCATGTCCCCAGATATCGTGCTTGTACATTTTTTTGGTGTATAGTTTGTTTTGTTGTCCGTTATTTGTCTAGCATCTGGTTGTTTTTTGTTGGTATTTAATGTTTAGGATTGGGTTTGGCTTTTTCTTATTTTTTTTAATTTTGAATTGTTTATTGGATGTTCGTCATTGGTTTAGTTGTATTGGGTTGGTATTGAGATTGGATCTTTTGCGTTTCTTTCTTTTTTAAAAGCAGGTCATTTGTATCAGGAAATTTGTTGTAATACTTGATTGCGCCTTCAAATTTTTTTAAAAGGCGGAATATTTAGGCGCTCCCAACACGTCGCGCATCTTATAATTGATATCCTAGTGCACTAGTACAATTCAATGTGCCTATTGAACGACCCCCTGCAATAGCGCGCTTTATTGCTTTCCCCCTACCTATAACCTCAAAATGGCTTTATAAATCTTTCTGTTTTTTAACTACTGATGAGTGCTCATAAGGTATCAAAAAGCGTCTTTGATCTTTATCCAGATCGAAGAAATCGTCGGCTTCTTCTATTAGTTTGGCCGAGGCTGAGGGGCGAAATGCTATGACTTCAATTCGGCAGCCCATTGCCCTTCTTAGGTGCTGGACCAAATCGATGTAATCCCCATCTCCACTTACTAACACAATAGTGTCAAGCTTATTGGCAAGCTCGATCGCATCCATGGCGATCCCAATATCCCAATCGCCCTTTTTGGCTCCTCCGGGAAATGTCTGCAGGTCCTTTGATCGAACCTCATAGCCAATCTTTTCTAAGGCATCATGGAATTTCTCTTCCTCTTTCATGAAAGCGCGAATTACGTATGCTTTTGCGCGTATCAGCCTTCTTCCCTGCACCGCTGCTTTGAGAAGCTCGATGTAATTGACTTTAGCGTTGTAGAGGTTCCTTGCTGAGTAATAGAGGTTCTGCACGTCGACAAAGACGCCGACCCTTTGATCTTTGTTTATTTTCATTATTGTTTAGCCTTTGTTTAGCTACTTTCCTTGATTTCCAAAAGCTAGGATATTTAGGCCGCACCAGTGCGTGCGGCATCTTATTGATTGATATCTTGGTGCAATGATGTTTCTTTCTTGTTTTGTCGAATTTATTTTTTATTTACTGTTGTATTAATGGGTCGTCTAGCTTGGCTTACTCTATGCTTGGCACTTTCTGCTCAAAGCCGCAGTTGCCGCAGTGCAAAGCTCCTCTGGCGAAAGTAAGCTCGAGGCTATTGCATTTAGGGCATTTCTGGATGAGCTTGTACTTCTCGATTTCCGATTCAAAATTGCCGGTTTTCATTGGGTTGATGAAGGGCCGAATGTATATAAACTTTGGCGAAATTGAGCAATCCCTTATTGCCTAAAAGTTACCATTTAATAGTGGTGAATAATAGAAAGATTTATAAAGGAGAAAATGAAGGATATGCCTGGGACAGTTATATGAAGCCACAGTATGGGGGAAATGATCCTCGAATAAAGCATCTGATCAATGATGCAAGAAGCATTCGTTTTATAGATGATAGGCTCGATGAGTTGGAACCCAAGAAGCGTGCCAGGGTTGAAGAAGTCATGTTTAAATATGGCAATAACAAGTGGTGGCGATCGACTAATCAAAGAGTATTTACCCGTTATCAAATACAAGAACCAGATACTCTGATGTTTCTTGAACGGGATGGTCTCGAAGATGGCACATTATATGCCAGAGGATTGCGCGCAATTTTTGGCCGTGATACTGATCATCACTCTATCCCTGGGGTGTGTTTAGTGGAAGTAGGTGACCGTGAGTTTGTTGATCCAGTTACCATTAGTTTAATTGCGGATGAAGCGCGTAAGCTGCTTGGAAATCAAGAACAGAAAGAAAGTATTTCTGAATCGCTCTTAAGACTTGGATTTGCTGAAAAACATTTGTCTGATGTCATGCGTGCCATGGACACGATGAAAGCAAACAACGTTGCCATTACAACAGAAACGAGCTTAAGCGACGTGGTGTTTGATTTTAAGGCAACAATGAGAGAGGGTAAGGGAAATGCCTCGTATCATGTATATGCTAAAATTGCGCCAACCAGTGTTTTGGAGCGTGAAATTGCATACCTTGAAAGGGCAAGCAAGTATGCTGTATTAAGGCCAGTGTCATCTCAGGTAGTTGCGTACACAAAAAGCGGAAATGACGGACTTCTTATTACGCTGGATGTGAATGAAAATCATCGGAAACTCTCATCAGGTGACTTTGCAGCATATTTCAAGCTAAAGGAGCAGGCATTACAATCATTTTCAAGATCAATGGGAATATCATATAGTCATGCATTAGCTGATACAATCATTGAAGATTTTTTCAATGCAGCGTTACATGCGGTCTATATGAACATCGATCCTGACAAGAGCCAATTCGAAAAAGTGGTTTTAGGTGCGGTTCCAAGCGCGGATGTGGTTGATAGATGGTTTTCAAATGGTAGGGCAAACAATGCAGCAGTAAGCAAACTAAAACACCTGCTTCCCGCTTACCATGCAATTGTTCCTGAATTATCAGAGCAATCTCAAAGCGGAAATAGGATCATTGTTGACACCGACAGAAATCCTCGTAACATAATTCGCGATAGATACAGCGGCATCAATGTCATGATAGATCCGGGGTTTTCAGGAATCAATAGAGTTGAATTCATGCTTGCGTCTATTGGCCATCCGGATGCGGATTTTGCGACAAACGCATTCAACTATTTTGCTGGGTATATCGCAGACAAGGACAAGATAGGTTTTTCTGCATTCGCGAATGCAGATCTGGTAAGGAAGGCAACCGCCGGAAAGGATTTTAGGATGGCTGCATCGTATGCAAGCCGGGGAGAAGAAAATCACCATTACATTCAACGGGCAGGGGCATTAGGCAGATATCTCTAAGATTATTCAATTATTATACCTAACATCGGAACAGTTGTTATGCACACCAACCGGGCAATTTCCCCGCAGTAATAAAGAACCACCGATTCTATACCGCTTGATTTTTTTAGTTGAGTATGGACTGTATTGTATAGGAGTTTGTTTGCGGCTACGTTGTTCTTATTTAAGATTGAGAGATCTTTCTTAAAATACCCCTCGTAGATGCCCTCAAAGCATTTCTGCAGCTGATAAATCAAATTTTGAATCGATGGATTCAACGTGAGATCCCTATTTTTTTCAAGGACCTCATATAGATGCAGAAGACTTCTTTGAGTGAGCCGAAGATAAGAATACAGCGTCCAGTGGGAGGTGGCCTTTGGCTCAGAGAATTTTTTTTTTGAGATGTTTCGCGTGCAAAAATTATCGTACTTTGAAAACCGTCGGGATAATGTTTTGATCTCTTCCAGATTGCCATAACTGGAGTTTTTTATGTCTGATTCAAGCATGCCAAAACTTTCCTTGATTATCAAAAGCATTTTCCTTAGCAGAGAGTGCTGTTTTTCGCTGGTCAGTTCAGTAATCCCCTCGATGACGATCTCATGATCTTTCTTTTTGGTCACCTCGAATCCGAGCATTGTCGAATCTACCAAGGTTTCAATGATCTTCTCCTGGGTCTTGTTCTGATACTGTATTGTTATCTTATCATAACCCACGCGATAGAGCGTATCAAGGATCTGTCTGATAAAAGGCTCATGATCATCGGCAATACTGGTCTCAATCTCTTTTTTTTGCTCCTTTCCGCCTGAGGCTGAGATAAGGAGACCTTCATCTAGCTCCACTATGTCCACTTCTTGGCCCGGGGCAAGATTATTTTCACGTACCCATTTCACCGGCAAAAAAATGGTGTTGCCGCCAATGCCCTGTTTTATGATCTTTCGTCTCATTTTCTCTTAGAATTCTTTTGCCCTTTATAAATTTTAATATTAAAAATATTAATAATATCAAATAAATATTAATCCAGAATTGTTACTACCTTCAAATAACAAAATTATTTGGGGGATGTAACATGACAGAAATAAAATATTCACCTGATCCTGCTCTTAATGCAAGGATGGCCGACCTCGTTGAGGCAATCAATGGGGGAGAAAGCCCGCTTGAAGTATATGTCAAGACGGCGCTGACCGATCTTAGATTGCCCGATGCAAAGGATGCAAGCCCTAGATTTCGATTTTGGGATGGGTCTGGCAAGGGCGGAAAGCTAAATACCTACACTGGCGTTGATAAAAACAATAAGCTAGCAGAAGAAGTCAAGTATGGCAGGGCACAAATCAAAAGTGATACTGTAATCTTGAGAAATACAGAACCTGTCCGCTATTCGGCTGATCATAAATTGGCAGGAGAAATAGTGTTTGGTTATTTTAAGAATAACGGCAAATTCGTCATAAAACAAAAACCAGACGGCTTAATCAGCAAAACGCTGGTCTCCGCTGGCTATAGAAACCAGCGAGAAGCCCTCTACAATGAATGGACCTCAGATCTAGCTTTCACGGACAAGTCATATGGTGGTGGCTTGACAAAACAATGGCAAGCCCGACCAAAACTGGATCCGGTGCATATGCTTCCCGTAACTCAGGACATGGGAAAGGTTGCCATCTATAGCGAAAGTGGAATTCAAATGGACGTCGCTCCTGGAGGAGCAATTGGATTTGTGGCTAAAGTTGGGAAGCCAGTCCATGCATGGAACGTCATTGAACAACAATGGCTAGGCGACACATACAAGCCGCTTGCTAATTACAAGCCAGCTACTGGCAAACAATAATTGTTTTATTCTTTTTACTTTTATTTTTGCAAATTTAATGCTAATTGCGAATCAAATCCTTTAAATACATTCTTTCTCTCCAGTCACAATGCAGAAAATAAAATTCTACCCGCTAGACGCGATCTACAAGATAATCGAGGGAAAACCAATAATCCACCTCTTTGGAAAAACCCTTGAAGGAAAGCAAATATGCGTCCTCTACGATCAATTCCTGCCCTATTTCTATGTGATCCCCAAAGAAGGCGTGAATATCAAACAAGCCCTGATAGATTTCAAAGTGCAAACCAACTCAAGTGTGAAGATCACCAAAGTTGAGGAAGTCCATAAGATGTTTGTTGGAAAAGAGGTCATGGCATACAAAGTATACACTGACATCCCTCCCAATGTCCCGATACTTCGCGAAGAATTAAAAAAACTAGAAGGCATTGAATCGATGAATGAGAATGATATCCTCTTCTTTCGAAGATTTCTCATCGATCACAAGATAACGCCGCTGCTGCTCTATGAAGCAGAAGGGGAATATGAAGGCAGGCATCTCAAAGTCCCCGCATTCATGGCACAGTCCTTCCAAAGAGTCCCTGATGCCCCCCTCTTCAAGCCAAAGATGCTCTCGATAGATATAGAGACCTATACGCCAACCAAAAAAGAGATCGACGCGAAAAGAAACCCGATTCTTATGATGGCAATCTATGCTCCCGATTTTCAAAAAGTGTTCACGTGGAAAAATTACGATAGCAAGCAGGATTTTGTGCATATCGCAAAAGATGAAAAGGAGATGCTGCAGCAATGCATCAAGGCAATTGCCGAGTATTCGCCAGATATTCTCTGCGGCTATTATTCAGATGGCTTTGACCTTCCCTACATAAAAACAAGAGCCGAAAAATTCCAGGTAAAAGTCGATCTTGGGCTTGATTATTCTGAGATGAGCCTGGGCAGGGGGCAGACGGAGCAAGTGGAAATTACTGGCATGACCCATATCGATATCTTCAAATTCATAAAAAAAGTGATGGGTGCAAGCCTAAAGACTGATAGTTTTAGTCTCAACGCGATTGCAGAGGAGATTTTAGGGGAGAAAAAGATCCAAGTGGACCTAAACGAGCTCTCATCGATCTGGGATGATGCGACTCCAAACCTTATCAATTTTATCGATTACAACATTCACGACGCAAAACTATCCTATCTATTAGTCGAAAAAATGCTCCCAAACATATCTGAGATGGTAAAGATCACTGGCTTAACGATGTTTGATGTGACCCGGATGGGATACTCTCAGTTGGTTGAATGGTATCTTCTCAAGCAAGCTCCCGATTACAATCAGATAGCTCCCAACAAACCAAGGGAAGCTGAACTCCTAAAAAGAAAGGCATCCCATATCCAGGGGGCGTTTGTTTTTGAACCCAAGGCAGGACTATACAATGATATTGTCATCTTCGATTATTTGAGCCTGTATCCGACAATAATCGGCTCTCACAATTTAAGTGGTGAAACCGTGCGTTTTGGTCAAATAACAGAGGATGATGCAAAAACAGTACCCTTAGATGGAAACCCTTTTTGGATCTCGCAAAGAAAGAGAGGTTTCCTGCCTGAGATGATCGAAGGAATAATCCGAAGGCGAATGGAGATCAAGAAAGAAATTGAGCATGCCCAAGGCGAACGTGTGATAATTCTGGACGCTCGGCAATATAGCCTAAAATTGCTTGCAAACGCATTCTATGGCTATCTTGGATTTTATGCTGCCCGCTGGTATTCGAGAGAAGCGGCGGAAGCAACAACTGCTTTTGGCAGATACTATATCAAGAAAGTCATAGGAACCGCGCAGGAAAAAGGGTTCTCAGTCATTTATTCAGATACTGATAGCGTTTTTTTGACGCTGGGCAGCAAGACAAAACAGGATGCGATGGACTTTGCGCAAGAGGTGAATAAAGATCTGCCTGGCCTTATGGAGCTTGAGTTCGATGGGTTTTATCCCCGGGGTCTATTTGTTTCCGCGAAGGCATCCGGAATTGGCGCAAAAAAAAGATACGCGCTGCTTTCCGAAGAGAACTCTATAACGATCAAAGGCTTTGAAAGCGTTCGAAGAAACACCTCACCGATCGCACGAGAAGTGCAAGAAAATGTATTTTCAATAATTTTAAGGGAGCAAGATACGAAAAAGGCGCTAAAATACGTAAAAGATACTGTCATGAACATCAGGAAGAAACTGATTCCCAATGGGCAGATGGTGATCCACATACAGTTAACCAAGGAGATCGATGAATATGACTCTAAGGGTCCCCACGTTGCCGTTGCGCAGCGCCTTAGAAATCAAGGGATCCATGTAGGCCCAGGAAGCTCCATTGGTTTTATTGTGTGCCAGGGGGCCGATAATATACGTGATCGCGCGAAATTCCCAGAGGAAGTGAAGCAAGGGGAGTATGATGCCGAATATTATGTGCATAATCAGGTTATTCCAGCGGTTGAGCGGGTTTTTAATGTTCTGGGATTTGAGAAAGACCATCTGTTGGAATCGCACCAGCAAACGAAATTAGCTGGTTTTTTTTCTTAGATAAGATAATACACTGTTCGGGTTCAGATTGGGCAGATTTCTCAGCACATCCTGCCTAAAAAATTCCGCCAATGCTAGGACTTAAACAAACCCCAAAACCAACCATCGCAATAATAAGTGCTCCTAAGAAATATATGCTGGCCCGATTGGTTTTTCTAAAAAGGGAGATCAATGCAAGAATCAGCAATACAAAGGTATGCAACGCAACTGCTACCATCATCCCTATAGCCCATCCCAAAGATTCCAATCCTCCAGAGGAGGGGGATCCGGTGACGAAGAAAATGATCGAATAGATAAGCATGATAGCGCCGTTTATAATCAGGAGTCGAAGAAGTGAAGACCCAAATGGCCTACCCTTATTCTGGCTTATTCGCGGCTGCATGTAATCTCCTATCCTGCCATCTTTAAATATTTTTCTTTGGAACTTCCTTGGCAGATGTTTCCTATAATTTTTTCGTGCGCAAGGTGATCAATTGCTCTTCTTGTAGCTTCTTCACATATTTCTCCTTATCATCCCTATAAAACAAATTCATGGTCTCAAAAGGGATTATCCTTCCATCCTTATG
>CAZFPU010000063.1:0-585 GCA_964521145.1 uncultured Methanosarcinales archaeon
GCATACTCGGTTTCGTATTTTTCAAGTTCCGCATCAATTTTTGTCTTATCATTATTGTAAAATTTCTCGTTTTCCTTGAGGTAATATTTGTCCATTAAATCCTGTACTGCATTGAACACTGGAAGGCTATTAACCACATGATTTTTGATATCCTTTTTGAGTTGCTGCAAGTCAACTCCTCTTAATTCATCATAGACCTTATCCAATACAATGATCTGCCCGCTAACAATTTTTTCCACGAGAAAATCTTTCAGGGCAGGAAATACCACTTCC
The DNA here is from genome assembly GCA_964521145.1 of uncultured Methanosarcinales archaeon. Classification (GTDB taxonomy): domain Archaea; phylum Nanobdellota; class Nanobdellia; order Woesearchaeales; family GW2011-AR4; genus BS150m-G66. The sequence goes on from CAZFPU010000063.1 coordinate 274, forward strand.
TTTGTATTGATAGAATAATAAGTATGGTAATATCTGATAAAACTGATGAGGCTTGAGGCGTCAATAATTATTTTATCAAAATTCATGAGTATAGTGCCTCATCAAAAGGTTTGTTCTTGATGTTTAATGCCTCATAGACTTTGCTCTCGGTGATATTTCCCTCAAAATAATTGATTTTAATGAGTTCTTTGAACAATTTTGACTCAATCGGCTTTGCAGGAGTAATGAACAATTTCTTTCCAGTTTCTTTCGCCTTTTCATTCTTTAACTCAAATTCTATTTTTCTTTTTTCTTTTTCTTTGGTGACTGAAT
>CAZFPU010000063.1:595-6956 GCA_964521145.1 uncultured Methanosarcinales archaeon
ACTGTTGAATTGAGTGTCGTTGCCTGCACATATGTGACTGAATCAAGAATCTCGCGATATATCCGATAATATTCGTTAGATACGATCTTATTGTTGATTTTGAATCTTGTATAGAGGGCAAGAACGCTCAAGTGTGTCTTTTCTGAAATCTCATCAATGAGATCCCTATGAAATTCATTGTTTCGGGTCGCCTGCGAAACCTCATTTAACTGGTCATCAAACGTGCCTGCCAGGAAGTAGTATGAAAATTCGTTGCACCACGTTTCAGTTTTGTTTTGATTTTCAATTATTTTTTCTCCGACGTTTGCATCTATCTCCTCATCCCCTAAAAGATAATGCGCGAATTCATGCATTAATGTAAAGATCTCCCGCTTTAGAAAGTCCTGTTGTCTTTTAATGGCAATCAGGTTCGGTTTAATGAAAAACCCATCGAAATTTATTATGGCGTCCTTCTTCTTTTTTCTATCTACAAACTCGAATACAAAGACATTGAATTCCTCAATCGATCTGATCAAGTTCTCAAGGTAATCCTTATCAGAATTGGTTTTTTTCCATATATTTTTTCCCTTAAGATTGGAAGCGATGGCATCGAACTGTTTCCTCATTTCATTTGCGACGCCCTTGGGATTGTCGTTTAGGATGTATTTGAATATTTTAGTTGGCCTATATCCGATGTTTTCACAAAGGATCTCAATCTCCTTTTTTTTCTTTTCAAACTCCTCGATTTTTTTTATTGAGCCTATGTTAAGTTCAGAGTTAAACGTAGCTTTCCTGAAAAGAATGTTTAGCGTATCCCTTTCAGGAAGACTACGCTTTGAAATGTACCAGGTGATGCCCTTTCCAAAAACCTTGTCAATTTTTTTTAAAAGGGGCGCTTTGACTTTTTTCCTCTTAGCCAATACCTCTTCAAATTCTGCTAGTTCAAGCACCGGGTTTTTTGCAGCCCCTCGAATATGCTTTAGAAACTCCTCCTTGGTAAATTTATAAAGATCCAATAGGTAGCTTATCCTATTAGGATTTACCAAGAACTCTGTATCCTTTGCGCCTTCCATGTTTAGATAGGTTATATTCAGGAATAAAGATGATTATTAAAACTTCCGCTTCAAAAAAACCCTCATTTCTGTTTTGTTAAGTTGGGATTGTCTGGAGATTTTGGTGTTCATATATGCCTTTTTCGATACAGGAGTCCTTACGAATGCTTTGGACAAGCCGATAAACAGTCGGCTTGAGCCCAAGATTTGAGATACTTCCCCTGAACTCAAGTGCAAGACTTCTGAATCTATCCGGGGAGCGTTCAGGGCCTCTTCTAAGATCCTTGCATTTGTTCTTGCACTTTGAATTGCAGAATTTCTGCCTCTTTTCCCCAACTGAGATATAGAGATTGCTGATGGTTTCATTGCACCAAATGCAAATTCCTTTCATTTGCATGAGCATTCTGTTTTTCCGAATCGGGATGCCCATTGCCTTTAGTTTCGTTGATACCGCGCATTGGTCAATATGAAGCTCTTGCGCAACTTTTCTTATGTTCCACTTGTCATCAAGGTAATGCTTTCTGATGAGTTCAAGAAGCCTGGAATGGCCTATTGGCGATCTTGTCTTGTAATAGAGCGGATTTACACAATATTGTGGCCGAAGTGCGATATTTTGCTCTCTTAAAATCTGATTGACGCGCTGGCTTGAAATCCTCAGAATTTTCGCAATCTGTATTGTCGATCTGTTTTTTGCGCAATAGAGCTTTCTTATTCTCTTGTAAAATTTGCGTTTGCCTGGATGCTCTTTTGAATGCAGATGGGGAAGATTGAGCTTTTTTCGTATTCGCTGGACTAACGCAGGGCTGATTCCAAATTCTTTTGAGAGTTTGAGAATTGTTCCATCACCATAGCTCTCCATATACATCCGAATGAACTTTCTTCCTTTGGGCAGCTCCCGATGGAATTCATGATGCTTGCTTGCATTAAACGGTGGTTTCCATTTCCCGGAATCAACTATGATTTTTTTGCATCGGGAATATTCTATCTTGAAGTCCCTTGCTGTCTGCGCAGCGCCGATTCTGGAATAGGAATTTAGCAGGGAAACTATATCAGAATCAGATAATCTTCTCATAAAGGGAAATTCTCCTCAAAATTGGAGAATTTCAAGAATCAGATTTTAATTTCAGGGACTTTTTCCAAAATCCTGGCTACAACTGAATGTTGACCTTTGGTTAATCGGCAAATCTCAGGCTCAACCATTTTCATCTTAGAATAACTTCTGGGAAAAAAGGTTAGAGATGCTTTATTGGAATAGATTAATCCGACTTTTTATTTGGAATACAACTCAGTTTCTGGATGAAAAGCCGCCCAGGAAAACCAAAATGACCTTAGCGGGACAATTGGCTCTTCGGTCTCCTTGATTTTTGCTCTTACAATGCCCAGATCGGTTCTTTCGATAATGATTCGTGCAGAATTGACATTGTCTTCTATTAGTTTAGCTTTTTTCAGGTCGTCCTCTCTATATGCCTTTGATCTTCCATTGACATCGATCCCATACACGATTTCTTTGGGATGCAATCGGCTGTCGTGGTGTTTCAGAGGGAAGTATATCGAATCGAGAGAGTCATAATCTTTATACGGATCTTCGCCATAGCTTCGAATAAACCCAGTGTCCTTTGAAAGCACTTTGGTGGCTGGATAAAGCGATTTCCATTCCTTCCAAGGCAGTGTGTCTATTGGCAGTTGCTTAAGCCTATTGCCAGTTAGTTCACCAACGATTGCCTTGCCTGCCGCCTGCTGCCACAAAGAATCAGTCATCCTATCGTACATCACTAGATTGCTGTTAAAGAGCAAGCCAGACACCCCAAACTCGATTGGCTGCCCAGAGACGCTGCGCTCAAAGGCTATTCCCGTTTCGCAGAGCGGGCAATATGTTATCAGTATCGGTATTCCGGCGACATTATCATTCACTATCTCATGCCAAACCATGATTTGATAGGGATATGCTCTTGCAACGCCATCCAGATTTATTCCTAGGACAAGATCATCATCATGGAGCCATTGGTCAGCATCATTTGCGCTAACAAATTTTGGCCTATCAAGCGAGGGAATTCCATCCTTGTTTGGCCCGCCGCTCAAAAGTTCATCGGGATGGATTAGATATTTTGTTCCAGCGGGCAATGTCTTTATCTCTTCTGGATTTTCTGCTATTGCGGCTTCTTTTGCGTCTGTTTTCTCATTGATTTCTTCAATGGTCAGCGCTCCAAATTTCTTGTCAGTTATTTTTCCAGTCTCATCAATAAAATAAGTCACCGGCTGGGTAAAAACGCCGTACATGCTCTTTACTTGGGACGTCGGATCGAGCAGGATTGGAAACGTAATTCCTAATTTGCTTACAAAAGATTGGATTGCATTTTTATCTTCCTGCAGATTTACTCCGAAGATGACAATATCCTCGCTTGATGCAAATAGTTTCTGAAACTCTGGCATTTCCTCTCTACATGGAGGGCACCATGAAGCCCAAAAATTCAATACGACCATTTTTCCCTTATAGTCGCTTAGCTTTGCTTTTTTTCCGTCCAAGGTTTCAAGTTCAAAATCCGGAGCATATTTACCGATGGTAATCCCTGTGTCATCGCCTTGAAAGATTGGATTATCCTGATTTGGTTTCGCGTATTCGATAAAAGCTATTGCTGAGATAATAATGGCAATGATTCCAATCGAAAAAATTGTTTTTTTGTTCATGGTTTCTCGTTATTCTTAGTTATTAAAAATATTTTGCAACAACCCAAAATTTGAAATTGCGCTCAAAGTGTTGGTAAACACTAAAATTCCCAATATTACCAATAAAATTCCAAAAGCAATGTTCACATAAACAAGCGTTTTCTCGTATTTTGTGATCAAGTGCTGCATTCTTGAAACAAACAATCCCGTTATCAAAAAAGGGAGCGTGATTCCCAGAGAATAGGCAAGCAAGAGATAAAATGCGTTTTTTGCCGAGACTGCCGCTAATGTTAGGATGCTTGCAAGGACCGCTCCCACGCAGGGTGTCCAGCCAGCTGCAAATGCAAGCCCGAACATAAAAGAGGTAACATAGGTGATGCCTGTCTTTTTTACCCTGAATTTATGTTCCTTTTCAAGAAATGGCAGGCGAATCACTTTCATAAGCACAAGCCCAAATAAAATGATGATGATTCCCCCTATCCGTCCAAGCCAGGCTCGAATACCGAACGCCAGATCGGCGAAGATTCCATTGATCAATACCCCTAGAACGGAAAAAACCAACGTGAAACCAAGCACAAAAAATAGGGTGTTCACAAATATAATTGTCCGTGTCTTTGCGCTATCTGGTTCACTTGTGCTGACTCCTGAAAGGTATGATAGGAATCCAGGAATCAAAGGGAGCACACAGGGAGATAGGAATGATACCAGTCCTGCGATGAATGCGATGATTAGTGTTATTTCTGCCATGTTCGCTCAATAATATTCTAATTTCAGTCCTACAATAAAAAAATAAAAAATAAATCAAGGCTTCCAGATCGGAATGCCCATTTTATCGATTACATCCTTGTTAAAAAGCTGCACGGGATATGATTTTAGCTCCTTTCCTTTCTGTGTGCCTTCAACGGCCATTCCCGGCCCTTGCGCCCAGATTGAGCCTGTCTGATCATCCTTAAAATGTAGGTTTTCGATATCGGTTCCTGCTAACTTTCGTGCGCCATCTGCCTTGAATGTCAGTATTTTTCCATCAACCCTCCTATCATAGGCAGTTAATGTCCCACACAGAGGGCACCAAGACACAATTACAGGTGTGTTTCCAACAATATCATTTGCCAATGTTGGAGGCATTTTATTCAGATCGCCAATCTTATATGCTTTCATGGCATCGTCAATTTTCACAATTCCATACAATTCATTTACATTCAATTTTTCCAGCTGCGCTTTTGTTTCTGCAAGCTGGTTCTGTAGATTTTCAGCCGTTTTAGCCTGCTGCGAGAGTTGAGTCACTTGCGCATTAAGCTGTGCCTCCTTGCCGGTACTTATCGCCAGCCCTCCAATAAAGCCCGCAACTAACCCAACCACCAATAATGCAATTGCCGCAATTTTCCAATCCATTATTCCACCTCCAGTGAAATTCTGAAATCAATATATTGCAGAATAGATATAATTTTGATGTTATATGATTAAACTTGAAATTTAATCATTAAACATAAATCTTTAAAAAGAAGGGATTGATTTATCATCTGACCTAACAATGGCAAAAAACATAATAATTGCTCCTGTTGGAGACAACATGAATGCACTATTCGTCGGGTTAAAGGAATTTCCAACCCAGAAAATCTATCTTCTAACGCCCGGTGACAAAATGAAAACAGCCGAGAAAACAGCCAAGGAATTGGCGCGATTTGAGATACCCTCTAAAATAATCGAACTTAAGGGAGAGATTTGGGAGGATATGTTCCGAAAGATATCAGAAATCGGCAAGCTGGAAAGTGGGCACGAAGTGCTGATAAACACGGCAACGGGCGATCGCATGACCACCTGTGCAGCAACAAGTGCCGCTTTTGTCAATGGCATCAAGGCATTTTCTATCGAAAAGGGGATGGCGATGCTCTTGCCGGTGCTTAAGTTTTCATATTATCGGCTCCTTACTGATAAAAAAATGGAAATTCTAAAAATTCTCAACAGGCCAGACTGTTGCGCTTCGCTTGAGGAGCTAAGCAAGAAAACAAAGATGAGCCTTCCGCTTGTTTCCTATCATATCAACGGGAATCTGAAGTCTGAGGGACTTGAAGAGATGGGGCTTGTCGAGAAATTGGAAGTCAAGGGAAAGATGGAGATCAAGCTCTCAATGCTTGGAAAGATGCTGATCAGCGGGTATGTCAGTTAAATGTTTTCCGATGAGAAAAGCTTTCTTATGAATGATTTGATTAAACCTCATTTTTAACACATAAAGATTAATTTATTATAAATGCCTATCGATAGGATTATTCAACTTTACAATCAAGGAGGTGATACCATGAGCGGAAAAAGCAAAGCAAAAGGCGGCGGCTGCGGTTGTGGCTAGATTCATTGCATTTTTTTATTTTTTAATTTTGAAGCGAATTCATTTTGGAGGTGATGAGAATGGCTATGACGTGCCCTATGAAGGGGTGCCAGAGCACCGGATGGTGCATGCATAAGACAATGATGGTGATTATGGTGATGGTGATTATGGTAATGGTGATAATCGCAATTATAGTCTATTTTTTACGATAATATCAAAGTTGGAGTGATGCAAAATGCAAAAAACTAAGAAAGAGGACAAAGAGGTTATTATCTATTCGACGCCAACATGCCCCTGGTGCAAGAAAACCAAAGAATTTCTGAAACAAAATAAGATTAAATAT
>CAZFPU010000063.1:6966-9976 GCA_964521145.1 uncultured Methanosarcinales archaeon
AAAGAGTTCCTTACCGAGAACAAAATCAAATACAAGGGCGTGAATTTTGCGGAAAACGAAAAGGCAAGAAATGAGATGATCGAAAAATCCGGCCAGTTTGGGGTTCCAGTTATAGATATCAGCGGAAAAATATTTGTTGGGTTTGATCCAGGCAAGCTAAAGAAAGCCCTTGGAATCTGAATAGTTTATATAAGTGAGGCATATCTCAATATATTGCAATGGCGCAAAAAGTGTACGTTTGCGGAATATGCAATTTTGCCTATGGCTCAAAAAAGTGGGCACAGCAATGCGAACAGTGGTGCAAAAAATACAAGAGCTGCAACATATCCATTACAAAGCATGCTATTGGAATATTCAAAAAGAATTAATAATATGCTCGACAAGAAAGAAAAATCGTTTTTGAAACAAACCATTCCCATTGCCGCATTCATCGCAGGGTTATGCTGTTTTACCCCGGTCGTTCTCGTACTATTTGGACTCAGCACGGTTTCGTTCGCTGCCTCTCTGAGCGATACGCTGTATGGGACATACAAATGGGTTTTTCGTGGAGCAGGACTTGCATTTCTAGCGATATCGCTTTGGTGGTATTTTTATAAAGTCGAAAGAATCTGCACATTAGATGAAGCAAGGAAGAATCACAATAAAATCATTAATATCATTCTGATTACTCTCGTTATTGGAATTATTGCTTATATCCTTTGGCTATATTTGATTGTGCATTATCTTGGAGTTTTTTTGGATATTTGGGCATAAATTGCAAATAGTAAGCCGTGCCATGGTATTTTTAGAAAAATCAAGATCTATATTTTTATTTCGGGCACTTTTTCCAAAATCCTTGCCACGACTGAGGATTGCCCTTTTGATTTTGAGGCATAGCTCATTGCCTTTTGATACGTCAATTGCCTGTATGAGCCATTGGAATCGCTAACCCATTTGCCAATCCCTGAATTTGCGAGGATGGAATCAATCTGGGCATAATTTCTGATGCCCTGCCTTGTGAGTTCAGTCACAAGCGCAAGCTCTGCCTCGCTTCTTGATTTGCAGAAAATCTTTCCTTCATTAAATGATAAGGGCTGGTCTTTTCCATGAAAGATAATCTCATTGAAATACAATGCCTTTATCTTTGGATTTTCATCGATGATCTTCTGAATCTGCGGATCGGGAACCTTTGCCTGCTCTCCTATCTGCATTATTGTCCTGACGTTTTTTGCCTGCTTTATGATTTCCTCTGAAGGGATGATCTTTGAGAATGCCTCATTGTTTTCCAATTCCGCGTATTCTTTTGCATCATAAATTATCCTGCAAAGCCTATCCTCTGCCTGCCTGACATCCTTTTTATTTATGGTCCCCGGAGTTTTAATTCTCCTGCAACAATCTTTGGTAATAAAATCGATTGATACAATGGAATCATTTTGATCTTTCAAAGAATTTCTGATTGAATTTTCTAATGTCGCTAATTTTTTCCAGATTTCAGATTGCTTCCAATTCTCCTTGTTGATGTCCTTTGGAAGTTCAATGCTCACCTTGACATAGACATGCGCCCCATTGCCGCTATCATTGATCATTCCCACTTTGAAGCCCATTTTTGATAATTCTCTTGATACTTGCACCTTTGCTACGCTGATTGCATGGTAATGGTCTGTGCTGGATGAGACGTAATTGATTTTCCTTGCCTTTTTCACATCCACATCAATGACCAATGCAAGGATCTTGGTAATATTGGATATGTCCTCAGTCCCTTTCTCCCCATGCTCGCCCACTGCAACGCAGATGATGCCCTGCCCGTTGTGCTTTCTTGCCAGATTGACAAACTCATCAATGGAATGCGCATAGGTATTAAGCCCCGAGCCGCTTTTCTTTCCATTCTTATCAGGAAGGAATATCTGGAACTTTATCTTGCTTGCATGGCCCAAAAAGCCCAAAAATCGCCTCAAATGGCCTTCAAGAAACCTTTCCTTCTCATAGCGCAGGGCTTCCAGGGGAATCTCGTATTCTATGCCATTATCCTTCCTGACTATTGCCAATGATTCAAGCATCATTCTTTTTCCCTCAAAGGATTCCAACAATTCGTGATGCTTTTCAAGGAATTGTTGGGTTTTTTCCATGGAATTGAACTCTGCAAAGGTTATGTGCGGAGTTTCTATGAGGTTACATTGGCTCTCAAATGCCCCAAAAAACATGGCTTTTGGCGCGTTTGGGAACACATGGGGCTTTGCAAGAATGAAAGCAGAGGGCAGGGCTTGCTCTGCAAGGGCATTCATCTTTGCTATCATGTCATCAAGAAGGGTGTCAATTGGGGCCTCAATTGTTATGTGCAAAAGCTTGTGGGGTATTGTGCCATCATAGGGCAATGCCTGCTCATTCTTGGCCAGCTCAAAGAGTCCATTGAATTCATTTGTTTTTTGCAGGGTAAAGGCAATGTATCTTCTTGCTATTGGCTGCTCTTCTGGCCTGCTTTCTTTGGCTTCTTTAGGCAAGGGTTCATTGTATCTGCCTGGCGCGTTGATGTGCGAAAACATGGTCCTATCCTGCAAAGAGGCATACGCCCTTTCAAGCTCCTCAAGGCTAATCTCCCATCCGGCGTTCTTGAGCAATGAGCGAGCAACTCTTGGTCCAATTCCCTTGATTGCCATGAGCTTGTATGGCCCTGCTATTCTTAGCTGCTGATCCCTCAGATTCTTATCATAGGTAGAGATCAATCCGGCTTTTCTTAGCCTCTCCCAGATGCTTCTTGAAATAGTCATATTTGCATTTCTGCATATATTTGCTTAAATAAATTGCTATTTTTGTATAGAAAATTGAGAGAAATATGCATAAATTATAATAATTTTATCTCCGATAAGGTTATAAAACAATTGGCTTTGTTCGCATTATGGTTTACTATTCGCCTATGAATGTGGAAAGTTATATGTGCAATGGTATTGGAATTCTGATAATTATTGCAGTATTATTCACGATTTTCCTATTTCACAACAACATTTTGGCTTTTGTTTTAATTGGATTGCTAATT
>CAZFPU010000064.1:0-9842 GCA_964521145.1 uncultured Methanosarcinales archaeon
AATAAGGACGGCGATCCTAGGCGGCGGAGACATCGCATTTCCCCTGCTTTTTTCAGGCTCTGTCATGTTCTATCTCATAACCAAAGTCGGGATACCAAAAGTGCAGGCATTAGCCTATACCTCAATTATCAGCGTAACAGCAACCTTGGCACTTCTTGCACTGCTCATGTATGGCAAGAAAGACAGATTCTATCCGGCAATGCCTTTTCTTTCACTAGGGTGTTTTATCGGCTATGGTATTATTTGGATTTTGGTTTGAATTGGGCTATTACATCCCGTTGTCATTCTTCAAAGCTCGAAATAATTATCGGTCTTAAGCGAGTTGATTTTTTCGAAATAGTTTTTCTTTGGATTTATTACTAAATAATGAAATGCTGTGCCTGCTTTTTTTCCTTTATCCACAGTAAGATAGTCGATTATGCTAGAATCATCTACAATTCGATTGCAACTAAAAGTAGAATCGTCAAACTTAAATATATCTCTCAAATCGTTTTTCAAAATTTCTTTATTCTTTTTGATCACTACAAATTTATTTAAAAATTTTAAAAGGAACCTGGTCTCATTTTTGTTGTCAATCCGTATCATTAAATGAATGCAATTTTCATTGTATGTTTGATCTATAATCAATTTTGGTTTTGTCATTTTTTGCCCTTATCTCATCGAATCGAGGATATCATGCGCATCATGCATATGCATCTCTTCCTCGACATGCTTCCAGTCCTTGCCTAGCAATAGTTTGGCATGTAACTGCAAATATCCCTTCTCTTCATTTGAGATCCTGGCACGCTGATCCGCTTCGATTAGGCCATACGGATATCCTAAAAATATAGGATCGCTGCAATAGTAGGCCAATGCGTTTGTTGCCTGCATAAGAAGCCCTTTTTGTTCCCCATAGATTTCGAATTTGAAAACATAGGAGGATTTCGGATGTAATTTGACAAATGAAAGATATGCCCGGTAGTTTTTATCAGTAAGGATGCAGAGAGGATGGCATATCCAAGGCCCGTTAGGAGCGTGGGCATTGAGATGAGAAACAATGGATGAGCCTTTGCTGCTTAATAATTGCGATGTTTTTGAAAGCGCACAGATAACTGTCTTTGACGCGATCGCTTTATCGTAAAGTGCCGCCAGAAACTTGCTTTCCACAGTATGAAGACCTTGCAAGCTTCCATCTAAGACTATCATGCCTTCTTTTTTAGGAGCATCAATTAACTTTGCAGCGATAGCAAGCTCTGCGCATCTTCGTATTATTGAGCCAAGAGATGATAAAGAGCCTCGAGTTGATCCGTTTTTTATGGAAGCATCGCTTGCGGCGATTATAAAATCAGCTTCATCGAGCAGATCGCAATCAAAGAAGACGCTCTTATATATCAGAGTTCCATTCTCCTCTGTTGCATACAGATAGGCAAAAAATTCCTTTTTCTGCGAAGATATCCTGGCCCCACTAGCAAACGTCGATGCATATACGCGAATGAATTGCAAAGAAAATGAGCTTCCCTTGATGATCTCGCAGTTGCCCCCATCCACAAAAGTAATTAGGCCCAGCGTCATTTTTGGATCGATTGGATAGAAACTATCCTTGCTCATGACAAGAGGTTCACCATTTATTCCTTCAAAATGCAGTGCAGCGCTTTGATTGTCGGCAACTTTCTTGCCAAGGTTTACGCGCAGATGTTCAACTGCCTCTTTCATGCCAAAACCTCATACATTGTTTGCCTCGCGTCGATAAGATGAGCCTTTGCCTGTATTAATTTCTTTCGAAGAAGAACAGCAATTGCGTAGCGAACCGTCCTCTCAGGAAGCAAAGTGCCCGTTATCAATTCTTTCTGGGTCAAGGCCCCCTCATAAGAAAGCGTCTTGAGGATCAGTTTTGTGCTTGGAGAAAGCGATCTGCTTGAGAGCTGCCTTGATTGGATGGAACGCTGCTTGAATTTCCTTTCAATTGCATACTCTTTTGAAAATTGCACAAAAAGCGCGTCATGCCTTGATTTTTGGATGATGACACGATCTGATTTCAAGGGAACGCGGATGTCGCCATCCATGATGACCACTGGATTTTGCGCGTCGATGGATTCAATAGTTATGGTTGAATTATTGGAAACGATGGCCGAAGGTTTTTTTTGCATCGAAGAGATTGAACTTATTGAAATGATTCCTGGCTCGCCTAGGATAATGGGCCCGTGCGCCGAATAGCTATAGCCGGTGCTTCCCGTGGGAGTAGACGCGATGATGCCATCCGCACTATCATTCCATAGCTGCTCATTGTTTATATGAATTGAGAATCTCATGAGCGATGCGCTTTTTGAGGGGAATATACCTATGTCATTGAGCGCAACGGGGCGCTCATTACTGTTAAAATGTGCCTCGATGCGCGCTCGCCTAAGGACACTGAATTTCCTCTTTTTTAGCAATATAAGAGCACTCTCAAGATTGCTTGGGTCGATCTGCATAAGAAAGCTCTTGCCTGATGCGAATCCAAGAACCGGCAAAGAATTATCATCTAGATTTCTGAATGCTTCAAGAAGAGTGTTGTCATCTCCAATGACAAGCAGCATCGCGTTTTCATCTTGTTTTTTTCTTTTCAGTTCAGAAAGCCCGCTGATCTCCTCATGGCCCATCTTGTTCTTTCTTAGGAATGAAAGTATGCTTGCCTTGAGTTCCAGGGATTGCGCATCCTTTCTTGCGTACAAGAGCATCATAGGGAATATGCATAAAAGACTTTTTTCATTTTTGTTGTTTAAGTTGCCATTTTATATTGGGCTCTTGAAAAATGCTAGTAACAAAACAAAAATTAGTAGACAAATGTTCATAAAAAATATAAAACGTCCATCAGGGCCTTCATGTTCTCTACCAAGCATAACTAAGCTGAGGGTTTTTTTTGTGAACTGGTATTCTATTATTCGTAAGAATAGAAAAAACACTACCAAGCCAAATCCAAAAAGCAATTTATTACTCCAACCTCTCAGATGAAGAATAGACTCTATAACTGCTAGTCCAATAAGGCTGCTAATGAGCATCAATACGTAATTCCTAATGCTTGTTTTTACTACAAGCCTAATGTTTGGTGATTGATTTTTTGAATTTACCATGTTTTCTCATTTACCGTAATTTTTTTACAGTAAGCGTTACCTGTCCCTCTGCCTGATTTACCCAGGTTGTTTGAACATTCCCCGATTCAGTCGTTACAACATTACTTCCGCCAATTTTTGCTATATATACTATGATTTTTTTGAAAAAATCACTGTTGGCTAATCTTGGCTATGTAACGCAGTTAGGTAACCGTCTTTAGCTTAAATATTTTATGAAAAAGCGGCAAAATTTGCCCCTAAATTGGTTTAAATGCCTTAAATTGCCGCAAGAAATACCTTTTTAAAGGCAATATCAGCAATAAAGTGTATGCAACTCGTACAACCAGCGCTGCTAGAGAACAATGAGAAATTAATAGAGCTCATACTAGAATTAAAAAAACAAAGAAACGCAGTGATCTTAGTGCATAATTATCAGCGCCCGGAGATGTATCGGATCGCTGATCATATTGCGGACTCTTTGGAACTATCTCGAAAGGCGGCAGAGACTGATGCCGATATCATCGTATTCTGCGGCGTTCGATTCATGGCTGAGACCGCTAAGATCCTCAATCCAAAAAAAACAGTACTTCTGCCAGCGCCCGACGCGGGCTGCTCGCTTGCGGATATGGCAACGCCGGCGCAGCTAATGAAAATCAAGGCGATGCATCCTGATGCCGCCGTTGTCAGCTATGTCAATACGAGTGCTGAAATTAAGGCAATGTCTGATGTGTGCTGCACTTCGATGAACGCGGTGAAAATTGTTGATTCACTGCCGCACAAGAAAGTCATCTTCTTGCCTGATAAAAATCTTGGAAGATATGTCGCGAAGCATTCCAAAAAACAGATCATCCTCTGGGATGGCTACTGCTTTGTGCATGATAAATTGAATGCACGGATGCTCCAAGAATTAAAGGAGAAGAATCCAAACGCAAAAATTGTTGCGCATCCGGAATGCAAAGATGAGCTTTTGCAGCTTGCCGATCATGTCTGCGGCACGGGCGGCATGGCAAAGTATGCAAATGCAAGCAGCGCGCAGGATTTTATCGTGGTGACAGAATGCGGCATGACGGCAAAACTTCGAGAGGATGTGCCAAATAAAAATTTCCTATCATTTTGCAACCTTTGCCCCTACATGCAGTCGACGACCCTACCACTCGTCGTGCAGACCTTGGTGCATAATAAGCACGAGATTACGCTGCCAGAAGATGTCATGGTCAACGCGCGGCGCGCCTTGGATAGAATGCTTGAGTTTAAATGAGCAGATTAGCCCTTGCTAAAAAATTCTGGGATAGGAGTTCTTTTCTTAGTATCAAAAATGAGGAATACAGGAATATTATAATCCATTTTCTAGATTCAAAGATAAAAGAAGATACTAAAAATCAAGATACAACCACAAGGTTACTGATTAAAAAAGAAAAGACTGCACGCGCGGTTCTGAGGGCAAAGCAGGATTGCATTATCACAGGGCTAGAAGAAGTTGTTTTTTATCTTAGGCAAAAGAAAATAAATGTTGTTTCACACACAAAGGATGGAGAGCACGTAAAAAACGGCTCTGTTATTCTAAAAATAAGAGGAAATGCCCATACAATACTTGCCATTGAACGAACCATCCTAAACGTTATCCAGAGAATGAGCGGCATAGCGACAAAAACCAATGAATTATCTAAGAAGGCAAAGGATCGGTGCTTTATTGCAGGTACACGAAAGACCTTGCTCGATTATTTCGATAAAAAAGCTGTTTCGGTGGGAGGGGGTTTGACCCATCGGCTGAATTTGCACGATTCCATACTGATAAAGGACAATCATTTGACCTTGCTTGGGCATGATATCAAAAAAGCTGTTCAATTGGCAGCAAAGAGTCCTGGCAATATTGAGATCGAAATAAAAAATGAAACAGAAGCGTTGAGCGCAGCTGCACAACTTTCAAAAATTAGCAACAATGGTGCCATCATGTTCGACAATATGCCTCCGATAACGATACAAGCTACTATCAAAAGAATAAAAAATGAGACGAAAAAAATAATTCTTTTTGAGGCATCGGGGGGCATTAACGAGTCAAATCTTGCGCATTATTCGAGATCAGGTGTAGATGTCATCTCTCTTGGCTTACTTACGCATTCGGTAAAAGCATGCGATTTTTCTCTTAAGATACAATGAAATTGGGGATTGTTGGTCTTGGAAACATTGGAACGATTGTCTTAAATCACGCAATTGAGCAGAAAATGTTTGATATGGTGTATGTGCATGACATCAACAAAGAAAGAGTGATCTCACTAGGGCATTCAAAAATAATACAAAATGTAAGTCTGGACGATCTTATAGAAAAATCAGATGTCATTTTCGAATCTGCAACCAAAGAGGCGCTCGCAGGCATTCTTTCCAATAAAAATCTTGACAGGAAAGGAAAAAAACTTATTGTGATGAGTGTGAGCGGGCTGATTTCAAACTATGATAAAATCAAAAAGCTAAAAGCGTGCAAGTTCATATTGCCATCAGGGGCAATCGCTGGGCTGGATGCGATCGGGTCAGCTCGAGGGAGAATAGATTCATTGCAGATAACGACCACAAAACCATTGGCCGGACTTGAAGGCGCACCTTTCATCATTAAAAACAGGATCAGGTTAGATAAAAAAAGAAAACAACAGGTTTTTTCTGGATCATTAAAAGAGGCAATTGAAGGTTTTCCCCAGAACATCAATGTTGCCGCGACATTATTTTTAGCGAGTGGGTTTGAGGATTTGAATATCAAAATCATCTCTGATCCAAAAATAAATGTGAACAGGCATGAAATCGTGTGTGAAGGGTCCTTTGGCAAAATAAGAACGGTAACTGAGAACCTTCCCAGCAAAAATCCAAGGACAAGCTATCTTGCGATACTGAGCGCGATCAAGGCACTTGATTCAATAGAAGAAAAAATAGTGATTATTTGAATCGGAATGAACGCTATTTTGATCTTTTCTCAAGGTGTAACGGTAGTAAATCCAAAAAATTGGCTTGGTTGACTTCACACCAGGATCGTGATCGAAGCATATTATTGATTTTCGAACCATTAATACTGCTCCATTTTACCAAAGTATTTTCAATCAATAAAAAGCAAAGAAAAATGGCACTTCCTCATGTAAGTTCGCTGATCCTTTCTTGCGCTTTTATATAATCCAGATAGCTGGATACTTGCTCGGGTACCTTATCTTTCCATTCTTCTTTTCTTCGAATCTTATCTCGGATCATGGTTCCGCTTACTCCTTCTAAAAAAGGAAGGCGCTTTGAATGATATCCTTTTGATTGAAAGGATCGCTCAGTCCATTCATTCTTGCCAGTGAAAGTAATCTGAAAAGGAGCAGTCACATTTTCTATATGCTCTACCCATTTTTTATCATCATAACAGTCGGGCACCGAAAAAAATACGCAATTGCCGATCTTCTCATGCTGCAGGGTAAGGCTTATCATCTCTATTCTTTCAGTGACGGTGAACGGATTTTCCTTAGTGTGATGCTCCTGGCTGCATGCGATGCCTATAGCAAGCTCATCGACTTCCTTAAGTGCATTCTTTATATCCTGCAGATGTCCCAGGTGGAATGGCTGAAATCTCCCGACAAATATGCCTCGTTTCATGATGGAGAGGGGTTGAAAATGCTTTAAATAGTTAATTGAAGGGAATCCAGGGAGTTTCTAACAAAATTCAAGGGGGAGCTGCCGGATAAGGTAAAAACAGCTACAATTTAGTTATAACTTGATAGTAGTTACAAATAGAAAGATTTATATACCCTAGAAAACCATGTAATATCTATGACAATTGACTTGCACTTAGGAAGGAACGTTACATCTGCAGACTCGATAGGATATGCTCGTGTCAAAGATGCTGCAGAAGAGCTACAAGCCAAAGGAATCGACTATAGTGCTCAACTTAAAGCTGGCTTTCATGGAATACAGGCATTGAGACAGCTGAGAGGAAACCTATTGTACAGAATAGGGGCATACCACGATCCCGATGGCTCAAAAACAGCTGAGTTTTTAACAAGCAATTCTCGCACCTTTGCATCAGCCGATAAGTTCAGAAGATCCTACAAAGACACTGATTTTTCAAAGCACCAAACGCACATTAATGCCATTTGTGTAACAGCAAAAGAGATTGCGACGAAAGCCGGCGAGTTATTTTGGAATCCTAAGTTGACATTTGACTCCCCTGAATACAATGGATTCATTGCTTATCTTAATCAAGCATTATCAAATTCTCAATGCAATGTAAATCCTCACGCAAAATTTCAAAATGCTGAAATTATTAGCGAGTGGGGTTTTTATATTGGAAAAACACATAGAGAAGGCTTTTCACAATCCGATAATCTTGGAAAACAGGTGTTATTTGGAGAGGAAGGACCAAGCTACTTTTTGGACGGAATCAGTATCAAGCAATTAAGAGGGGAAGGGAAGATCATCCTTGCCGCAGCAGCAAGCGGAGGTCTTGTTGAAGGAGGAATAATCGCACACTACATGAATAATGTTCTTGGGATCGAAACAGATGTTGACCCCATATTTTTAAGTAAAGATATGCCGGTAGCATTTATGAGCAGCAAAGAACCAGAAGGCTTACCCGCAGTGATACCCTACGATGATAGCTCAATAGGATCTGGTTACTCGGCTGCGATGATTATGAAAGGAGTTCTTGACAAATATTCGCCTAGTCTTATCATTGCTAACGATAAGATGCAAGAAGCAGAGCATAAAATCGAAAAATACGAAGCGATTTAGATCATTCAAACTTATTCGTCATCGGCATTCGCCACTCGGTGCTGTGGAACGATCTTTCTGAGAGCCGAATTATGGGCGGCATTTTCCGCTTGTGCTCGTTGTTTTTTATTCTTCGAAGGGTTGTCTGCACTATTTTTTTATCAAAGCCCAATAGTATCAATTCATCAGCAGACGCATTTTCAACAATATGCATTTGCAGGATCTGATCAAGGATTTCATAAGGGGCGCCAAGCTCAGTTTGGGCATCGGCGTTAGGCAGCAGTTCCGCTGATGGCTTTTTGTTTAAGATTGAAGCGGGAACACTGAGTTGCTTTCCCAGTTTCTTTACCTGTGTCTTCCAAAGATCGGCTATCGGCAAAAAGTCGCAGGCATTGTCCCCAAATTTTGTCGTATAGCCAAGCGCAATCTCTGATTTGTCGGAAGTTCCCATGACTAAAGCACCATGCCGCTGCGCAAAAAAATACAGGATAGCCATCCTGATTCTTGCCTTTGAATTTGCGAGTGCCAAACGATCATTGTTTAGCTTATTTTTTTTAAGTATAGCATCAAATTGCGCTGAAAATGAGCCTATTGGGACCTCATAGTACTCTATCTCAAGATGCTTGACTACTTTTTTCGCGTCAATAAGGCTTTGTTTCGAGGTAATGGCATCGGGCATCAAGATACCGATAACATTCTGTTTCCCAAGCGCCTTCACTGAAAGAAAACAAGCAATTGCACTATCAAGGCCGCCGCTTATCCCAATGACTGTTTTTTTGATGTTGTTTTTTTTGAAATAATCGCGAATGCCAAATAGAATCACTTTTTCGATTTCCAGGAGTAGTTTTTTTTCCATTTTTCTTTTTTATTCAAATATCGACAATGACGATGTCTTCCTCGAAATCCTTTGCCTTTGCGATTATCTTTCCCTTATCGACATACATGCTATGCCCATAGTAAACCAGCCCATCCTGCCCGCCGACCTGGTTCACATAGACAATCGGTTTTTTTGTTTCCTGGTATCTTTGCAAAAGGATGTTTTCTATCTGTTCGATCTTTGTTGAGGAATAGGGTGATGCAGAGATGTTTATAAAAAAATCAGGATTTGATTTGTCCTGTTCTTCACATACATCTTTGGGCCAGATATCTTCACAAATGTTGAGAGCTATTTTTTTATTTTTGAAAATAAAGATCGAGTTATCATTGCCTGCACTAAACCATCTTTTTTCATCGAAAACAGAATAGTTCGGTAATTGTTGCTTATGATAGCGAAATTTGATCGTATTTTGGTGAATGAAAGCCGCCGCGTTGTATCGCTGCGCATTTTTTTGGTCAACGAAGCCTACAATAGTTGCTTTCTGGCATTGTTTTGCCAGTCTGTTGAGTGCTTCAATATTTTTTCCCACAAAATTCCTATCAAGAATAAGATCCTGGGGGCAATAACCGCAGACCGATAATTCAGGAAAGACAAATAGGTCTGATTTGTGTTTTTTAGTGATTGCGAGTATCTTATTTGTATTGCCCTCGAAATCTCCTACCGTCGGATTTATCTGACAAAGCGCTATTTTCATAGAGGGAAATAATGATGGTTAGTTTAAAATGGTTTTGACAAAAAATTGGATTTATAGCACGCATTATTGCCAACGATTCTCTTAGTGTTTTTCAAGAATAAAAAAATATTGCCATGGGTTCAAAATTGGTGATTCTTCTTTTAATATCTTAAATCCTGCATTTCTAATTTTATTTCTGACCTCTCTAATCGGATATCCCTTTCTTCCAATTTCCCAGTAATGCTCGCCTTTGGCCGGCATATTCAGGAAGAAAGTTGGGACTCTGATATTAAAGTTAGTTAATAAATCTTGAAACTTAACTGCCACTGCGATACGAAAACAGGAATAAGGGACAGAAAGAATTAGATGCCTACTTGTAACCCTATAAAGCCCACGCAGGCTTTTTGGAAGATCTTCAAATGGCATATGCTCTAAAACTTCGCAACAAATGATAGTATCAAATTTGCTATCAGAAAATGGAAGATTCCTAACATCCCCA
>CAZFPU010000065.1:0-9838 GCA_964521145.1 uncultured Methanosarcinales archaeon
TCTAGTTATTGTAGATATTATTCATTTTCAAATTTTTTGCATTGTAGACTTGAATTGCGCCAGTAATGGGGTCAGTACCCTTTGGGACAAAACAAACAAATGTCCGTTCTAAGTATTGAAGTGTATCCTTGATCAATAATCATTTTTTCTTGACTAAAATTAATTGACATGCTGCAAGCTCTTGGTTCATCGTTTCCAAAAGTTTGAATCCACCCTGAAGTTAGCTTGAGTCATGCTATTATTTAAAACTTGGTATAGGAGCCTAAACTCCTTATTGATGTTCACTTTGTCATCGGGAGATATCTTGCCTGCCTGCATCAGAAAAGTATAATGCGGCATCAGTTTCTTGTAGAGGATGATCGCTACTTGTAGTTCATTTTGCGATATCCTTCGATAGATATCTTTTGAGAGCGTATTGAATTGAAGATAGGTCATCTTGCGCTCCTCGGCAGCCTGCGCGAGCTTATATGCATACAATCCTGCGACGCTGACCAAAAGGAATGTCATGCCAAGCAAGGTCATGATCCATTTCATCAGACTGCTTTTTTTTTCTTCTATTGGTTTTTCATCTTTTTTGGTTTGGGCAGTTGGCTGCTCTTTTGGTGTTGGTTGCGTTTCTCGTATCACGTTTCCTGTCACCTCTTGAAGAGGAGGTCTTGTTTGCGAGGGAGCTTGCATGTTCTTGATAGCGATCCCAAACGTCCCTAGTGTCTGAGGATATGCCCTGAAATAATAATAGGAACTATCTGAATCAATGTATGTCCTTGACAATTCAAGCCATGAAGTCGCGCTTAGTTGATAGAATCCAACGGAATTGGGGTCTGTGCCTGATTGTATGGGGACCTTGAATAGGATATCTAGAGTCTCTAAGTTGCCTGTGTTCAATTGTTTGCTTTCTATCAGTGCGTATTCATATGCATCAGAAAGCCCCGTTGATACGTTGGTTATGACAGACACTCGTACCTCGACGCTGGAGAGGTCCTCATTTGTTACGAATGTCACATTCATGATCGATGACGAAATCCCCTTGATGGCAAGGGTGTATGCATTTCCCTGCTTCACTTCCCCAAATACCTGGATGTGCGTGCTTTTGGGAGCGGCAACATAGGAGGAATTATAGAGCGATCCACCCCCACTTGACCCGGAATCGTCATCATCATCATCATCATCATCGCTTTCATTGCCTGAATCACTTGGGCATGAGGCAGCGCAGAGATTGCTGCAGCACACCGCGCTCTTGCACTCGGCGTTTGTCTTGCATGCCTCCCCGTTGATGAAAGGATTTGTTATGAGAAAGCCGATCCTGTTATTGAAATTTGAGGAGGTGCCACTGCCACTGAGCGCTCCTACGACCACAAACGTCTCGTAATTTGAGCTGTTGAGATCATTGTTCTTTCCAGAAGTCACGGTGAAATCGAATTCATGGTTGCTGCTTGCGCTCTCAAAAGAAAAAGATACTGCGCAAGAAATGATGGAAAAGATGGCCAGTACAAAAATTTGAACCAGCAAATGCTTTCTTCTCATATGTCGACCCAACAGCGATACGCATAGGATGTGTTCGTTGACGATTCGTTCTGATTTGTCAGTCCATTGAGCCCGGCAAGCGCATGCGTTTCATTCGATGCGATGTCTGAGACCCATTCCCAATCTTCTGTCTCATTGAAAAGGCTAAAGAAGCTCATCGATATGAACCAGTCGTGATGCGAAGGCAAAGATCCTCCATAATTTGAGAAGCAGTTGCTTGATGCGTTCTCCCAGCTTGCGACACCTTCTTCATTGGCTTGCATGCATCCTAATTGCCTCCCTGCCGATTCTATTGGGGTGAAATTTATGGTCACATTTGAAGGGCATACGATCTTGTGCGAGAATGCGGTTAGGTTTCCAGTGATGTTTGCGCTGCCAGAGACATCGAGCCTATTCACTGGTGAGAGAGTTCCAATACCCACTGCCTTCCTTTCGCCATCAATGAACAAGACATCTGAAAGATTGGCAGCTTTTGTTGAATTATCCCCTATCTGGAATGCGTATTGGGGGCTTAGGGTTCCTATGCCTATCTTTCCTGCACTTTGGAACAAGGTTGAGTTCCCAATGTTTGTCGAAGATGCCCAGTAAGATATATTGCCCGAATTACCATTGCCAAGCACGCCGCTTGCTGCTCCTGAGTCAGAGCCGCAGCTTAATACTCCATTTGAGTCGCTATCGATGGTATCGCATGAAGCAAGGTCAGGGAATGAAACCCTTCCTGAAACATTGAGCGTTCCTGATATGTTCACATTGCCGATCACCACCAGCTTTTCTTTTGGATTCCCCGTTCCTATGCTCACTCTATTGGTGCTTGAATTCACCAAGAATGCAATGGATCCTGCCTTTGTCACAATAAGATTTAGATCAGTTATGGTATCATTGGATACATTCACCCACCCTCCCGCAATCGATGAGGTGTTTCCGGGATTTCCGCAGGTCAGAGTATCTCCAACCGCCGTTATGAACTGCCCCGCAGAACATCCTGAAGGATAGCTCGTAAGATTTATCCATCCTAATGCAAAATCAGTGCTGATCCCGCTAAGCTGGCTTCCATCACCAAGTAGCGTCGCTGCAGAAATGGTGCTTGCCTGCAAGGTACCAGAAATGTTCGCGCTTCTCCATCGAAGCGTTCCATTACCCAGATTGAACAACGCATCGATGTCAGGCAAGATGGAGCCATTCACATTCATGTTGGTTATATTGACAATAGTTATGTTTCCAGAGAATACGATATCCCCATTGGTGAAAATATCGCCATCCGTTTCAATAGTGAGTCCGCCTTGCAAAAACCCGCCGCCCACGCGTATCTCCCTTGTCGCGTTAAGGCCAAGCGAAGTATTCGCGCTGATGCTGTAAGGGACTGAAGTGAGATTTACCCTAGGCGTCATTTCCGAGTCGCTGTTGACCTTTAACCCAAGATAATACTGCCTATCGAAGGGAAGATTCACTTCTTTTAGGATCACGTCATAGATGCCCCTGCTATCAGTTGATGCGGTTATATTCTGCTCAAAGAGCTTGGTCCCATTTGTGGAGTTGTCATAGATGCTAAAGGTGAAATTGAACGACCCGGTCTGCAAAGTGCCAGAAGATGAGGTCAATTTTCCCTGGATGTTTATCGAGTTTGGAGTTGCCACTACGACAGCTAACGAAATGACGAAGCAGAGGATAAAAAAACCAATCATCATGAATCGTGTCTTATTGCATATCATCTTCAACCTCCAGCTTCAGGACTGAAACGAAATCAAGCACTCTCTTCGCTTCGCGGATCTTTCGGTGCGCGTTATTCTCGAATGCAGAAACAGCGGGCTGCGATATCTTGAGCTTTGATGCAATGTCCTTTTGCATGAGCCCTTTCTTGCGAAGCTCAAGTATTTGCTTCTCTTTTTTCGTCAGCATATAATGAATATTACTTATACAATTTTTATGTTTTAATTAATTTGTATATATTTTTTAAGCACTATGGTTAATTAAAATTGTATAAATTATTAAGGTTATATTTAAAGATTTGCATCGAGATTTGTTGATGTGCTTTGGGAAAACAAATTTTTTGGAGAAGAAAAGATAAAAAACACAAAGGCGGTGAGACGGATTTTTGCAAAAACGCAAAAATCATACTCGGCACCCCGTAGGGGGCAACCCCCGCCTCGCTCACGCCACGAAAAAACGAACGCAGTTATCCAGTCGTTGGCGCTGGTGCGACGGGGGTTGCCCGTGCGGGGTGTCGCACGAGGACATGCTGGGCATGTCCGACAGCCGCCTTCTTCATCATTTCATCTTCAAATGGACCATCAAAATATTTCCTAATGAATCCCTCAATCAAAACTTTTATAAAAAAAGAAAATAGTCCAAGGACATGATCCAAAAAGTGAAGGAATTGATGGCTATAAGCGGCGAATTGCATATCGTAAAGAATAACGCTCAGTATGCGGCAACTTCTATCTCAGAGATGAAAGAAGAGCTAAAATCATTCAAGCAATCCTTTACTGAGCAAAACGAGCTTTTGCAAAATAACAATGAGCAGATGCAGCGGCAGCTTGAGGGGATTGGCCAATTGCGATCCGAATTTGAAAAAGAGCTCTTTGACTTCAAGATGCTCAAGGCGCAGCTGCAAAAAAAGATGCTCGATAAGTTCGAGCAGGAGTTATCAAATGAGCTCAGGTTGCAATCAGATGTCCTAAAGCAAGATGCCTCCCATTACGATGACCTAAAGAAAGGATTATCAGACCTTGGAAAGAAATTGTTCCTCATGCAGCAGGAGATCGATAAGTTCATCGATATCAGCAGCAATATCAAGCGCTCTGACTTTGAGCTTAAAACATTTGCTCGCCAATTGATCGAGATGGACAAGGAAAAGCTAGAGCTCATGCGAAAAATAGACACCTTGGAGAGGCTGGTTTCAAAGATCAGACGGCAAGAGTTCACGATGCGATGAAATATAGAAATGTGACTCTAAAGGATGCCAAAGGGATAGGCAAAGTTCTGCTCGCAAGCTATAACATCAGCAGCCTAAAGGAAGCAACCGCAGTTTTTGCCAATGAATCCAAGAAAGGCCATCATTATATTGTTGCCATCGGTGAAGGAAAGATCGCTGGCATCGTCACCTGGAAGATGCATGGGCTGCCAAAGCATCAATTGGCAGAGCTTGATAGGATAGCGGTGCTACCAGAATACCGGGGAGCTGGCATAGCGCAGCAATTGTTCCAAGCATTGATTCTTGACTGCAAGGCCCATTACAAGAAGCAAAAATCGAAATTAAGGAAACTATTCTTATTGACCCATGATGATAACATCCGCGCGCATAAATTCTACGAGAAGCTGGGCTTTAAGCATGAGACCACTTTGAAGGACCATTACTACAAAGGGTGCGATGAGCGGGTATATAGCATGTTCTTCTAGGATTGTTCTTCAGTTCGGGGCGCTTGAAGGAATGGAATCCTAAGAGTGGTCAGCGGGTGATGCTTATCTTCAATATGGGGTATGCGCATCTTCAAAAACTGCTTATGCAAATGAGGATCAAACAATCCAATCTCAAAATTATGCACATAGGGTATCTGCACACAGGTGTCTTGCTCTTCTCCTGCCCTTAGAAGGCCCATCGTAGCTCTATCCTCTGGCTCATGCCAATACTGGAGCTGCTTTCCGTTCTTAATCGATATCGCACGTGAATTACCAAATCCCTGTAGTATCTTTTGATCAATATCTGGCCTCCTGTTGCGTTTTTCAATAGGCAGATACACTAAGCCTTGCTCTGGCACCTCCGGAAGATCCTTTAGCGCGGCCAGAATTATAGCGTCGCAATAGCGGCTCTGCACCTTCGCGGCAACGAAATACTTGCTTTTCCCTTGCGAAGCGCTCAGTTCAAGATCCTCGGCTATATTTTCTAGTGCAAGCAAGGGATGATAAAAATCAGGCTTCGAATAAACGTTCCATGGGTTCACGATTTTGAGTTTGGATTGCATTTCCTTGGCTTGATACGCCGCTATGGATAGAGCGGCCTTATCCGAGCACATGAAAGTCACCTCATCGGAATATTGAGAGGCAAGCAAGGCAGTGTTCACGACCGCCAGATCAGCCTGCGATATGTCTTTGCGAACCGTATGGCTTGCAATATAGTAAAACGGTTTCTCCAAGTGACCAAGGAGCTGCTCTCGAGTCTGGCCAACTACCTCAATTGAGATCTCATCAATATTTGCATTTTGCATCGGGCGATATATTTTTTGCTTCCACTTCATCTCACGCAGGATCTGGCTAGGCATGATCAGCTGAACATTTCTTGGCTCGACCCCCTTATAGGCTTCTAGAGCCCACAGATATCTCTTTTCATATGCAATGACAGCGGAGCTATCCAGAACTAAAATACTCTTCCCCTGCTTGATCACATTCTCTAAAGACGCCATAGTGAAACGTGCTATCAAACCCCTTAGAAATGATTTAGTTGTCAGTAATGCCAGAATGTGTCAAAAACCACTTGGTGAAACACCGGCGGTATGATGCGGTGGATTCACAAGCGAGTGGTTTTTGAGCACACTCGGAATTCCACGTAATGTTTACTCCACGGTAAACTACCATTCATAGGGATGGTGGAATTCCGATGTTTAAAAATGTATTCTCTGCTTTTGCCCCGCCCGCAATCCTTATAAAGCCCTAATCCAATTATTTTGAATAATTCGAAAAACCAAAAAACCAACAGTAATGAAATCTATAAAAACAATCCATTGGATAAGTGCGTTATTGCTTTTTCTTGTCATAGGGGTACTAGGCATCCATTGGGTTCTTGCGCAGGAGCCTGAACCAAACATACCTGAGCCAGTCGAGCAGCCACGTATCCAGGAGTTGTCAAACAAAGCCGATCTAAAAGCGCTGATAACAAGAGATCAATCAATAGAGAGGATCAAGATCCCCGAGGGCTATAGCGGCACCATAACCATTGCGGCAAAAGGAAAAGAGCCCGCTGTTGAGGTCGATTCGAAAAACGTGCACTTGAAAGTGGATTCTGGAACTTTGAAATTCGAGAATGGAGTTCCTATCTTTGGGCAAAATCTTCAGGTGGCAAAAGGATCCACGATCCCGCTTGGTAAGGAAGGCAGCGATCCAATAAGCATCGAGGGTACAATAGAAAAACTGGCGCTGCTGCCTCAGCTGAGCTCGCACACAGATGTGGAAAGCGGCATTGAGACCAAACAGCTAAGCGAAGTCTACTTTGCGTATGCGCCTCAAGGATTGAAAATCGCGGACGCTACAGTCGCAGGAAACATCATAGCAGAATTTGGCAATGACATTAACCTCTATTCAAAGGCAGCAACAATAATGGAAGGAGATGATCCCATAGCCGTCTTCGCTGCTTCGGGTATCCCACTCCCGATGCAAATGACCCGATGGTTATCGGGGGACTTGCAAAATCCGCCTTTACTGTGCCTCCTGATATCGCACGGCTTGATGATTCCGGGTTCACTACTCCGATTCTCTTGGGAGAGACCATGCTTGGATCCGCTCGATTTTCCTCTGATTTTTCCCTGCAAGCCGTTGGGCCTGGAACCGAGTATACATTTATGGAGATCAATAGGCCCTCGGGCCTGCTGCAGACCAGTGGTTTTCCTCTCTTAGTTGCGTCTCCTGATTCATGTTCAGGCGCCAACTGCGTTTTTTTTGAGAACAACAAGATGATATTTACCATGGATCAAGGTGGCGTAAGCTTTACCCGATTTAGCGACACGGGGCTTGATGCAAAAGAGATCGTCGTGCATGGAGTTGGCCCCTTTACGTATGGCGTTGTTGCGGCGCCGGGAGAATATGCCAGCAGCCTCTACGTTTCCGATAGTGGGCAGGTTCTTTGCCGCGACTGCAATATTCCTTACGATAGCCTGCTCTTTGATTTTAGCCAGAAGAATTTCGTGAAGCAGGTGACTATCGATTTTGGCGGGCTTGTAACTTATTGTGTAGGCACACCCTGCGGCAAGAACGAGCCTTCTGGAATAGTAAGGAATGCTCAGGGTATCCTAGATGGGTTGCTCCAGAGGCTTAGCCGCTAAAAGCCCTTTCAGAACATGATCACTATCTAATTCTTAAGCCCTTTCCCGATCTTCAAAAGATGCAGATTAAACAAGAACAATCCAACAGACAAAATAACAAGCATGAAAAAACCAATCCAGACATTCACATCATGAGTTCCCAGGAATCCATATCGAAAACCATCGACCATGTAGATTATTGGATTGAGCAGTGAAACCTTCTGCCAGAACGGCGGGAGCATCGTTATCGAATAGAAAACACCTCCAAGATAGGTCAGAGGGGTGAGTACAAATGTGGGGATTATCGCGACATCATCGAATTTCTTCGCATACACCGCGTTCATGAATCCCGCCAGGGAAAACACTAAGGCAGTAAGGAATACAAATACGATTATTATCAACACATTATAGAGATGCAATTTAGTGAAAAACAATGAGATCAGGGTCACGATAAGCCCAATCAACAATCCACGAAATACCCCCCCGAGCACATAGCCCCAGATGATGATATAATTGGGCGTTGGGCTAACGAGCAATTCCTCAATGCTTCTTTGGAATTTATTCCCAAAAAACGATGAGACCACGTTGGTAAATGAGTTTGTTATGACAGCCATCATGACAATCCCTGGCACGATGAATGCCATATATGAATTCCCATTCACATTGGCAATTTGTGAACCGATGAATGAGCCAAAGATCACAAAATAGAGTGTCATGGTGATCGCGCTTGGAAGCAGGGTCTGGGTCCATATCCTCATGACTCTATTGGTTTCCTTGCTTACGATAGCCTTGAGCGATACTAACTTTTCCTGCGTGTTCATTTTTTATCGTTTCTTGTGTTGATTATTTTGGTCATTGGTGTCGCCAGTTGTTGGGTTTTTTGGGAAAATTCTCGCTTCGCTCGGGTTAGCATCTTCGAATTGTTCAATTGTTTCTTTAATGAGGCTGCGTTCCCGTAGGGAGCATCCCCTCGCCACGCCTCCTTTGTTGTTCTCAAAGACAATTCGACCTGAGGATGCTAACCATCATTTTCCAAAAAAACCCTCTCATAAAATATTTGTTAACCTTTCTTGTCCTTATCTATGAGATCTAAAAATAACTCTTCGAGCCGATTTGCCTTGTTTCGCATGCTGAGCACTTCGATGTTTTGCTTGTCCAATTCCAGGAAGAGCCGATTCACATTCTCTTTTTTAGAGATCTCTATCTCTAAAGTCGTTGAGTCCTTCAAGGTGACTTGGTGCGTTCCTATTTTTGGCACGTCCTTGAGCGGAGTCTTGAGGTCAAAGATGAAGGTTTCCTTGTCAAGCCTTTTGAGCAGCTCCTTCATGGTGGTGTTAGCCACGATCTCTCCATTGTTTATGATCGCGACATTCTTGCATAGCGATTCTGCCTCTTCAAGATAATGAGTAGTTAAGATGATGGTCCTTCCGCCGGTATTGAGTTCTGAGATGAATTTCCACATGGATCTTCGAATCTCAATATCAACCCCTGCGGTTGGCTCATCTAGGATCAAAAGTTGCGGCTCATGCACTAATGCTCTTGCTATCATAAGTCTTCTTTTTAGTCCGCCGCTTAAATTCCTGCTCGCCTCATCTCTTTTTTCCCATAGCTCAAGCTTCTTTAGGTAGAATTCAGCGCGCTCCTTTGATTTTTTTTCCGGGATGCCATAATACATCCCTTGCTGCACCACGATATCGAATACCTTCTCAAAAATGTTGAAATTGAATTCCTGCGGAACAACACCTATGAACATCTTGGCCTCTTCCTTTTGCTTGTCTATATCTTTTCCAAAGATCTTCACCGTGCCTTCCGATTTTACCACGAGGTCAATGATGATATTTATGATCGTGCTTTTTCCGGCGCCATTGGGCCCAAGCAATGCGAAGAAATCGCCTTTTTTTACCTCTAGATCAACTCCTTTGAGAGCCTGCACACTATTTCGATAGGTTTTTTTCAATCCTTTGATAGATAACGCAATATCGGACATACGAAATTGGAGGATTTGGGAATTTATAAAGGTATTTTATTGGGGTTGTAGGGTGTGATTACTTTTTTGACTTAGTGTATCATTCAAATCATCATCACGTTTATAGTCGATTGGATTATAGGCGTTTAGCATCCTCAGGTCGAGCCTTGCGACTCTTGGTGATCAGTGTGTTGCGGGGGATGGCCCGAGTTTGGTTAGAAATGCACATTACACTGTTTTGATCGGCCGCTACCATCTTCGAAATATTCGCTGTCGCAATCAAAGAGGTGGCCGCCCCGTAAGGGACAACCCCCGCAACACCTTCGCTATCGATCTTAAG
>CAZFPU010000066.1:0-9771 GCA_964521145.1 uncultured Methanosarcinales archaeon
GTGTCTACTAAGGGATCCCTGCTACTAACTATCCTTGTATTCTGAGGAGATTTTCCAGGTGTTCTATTTGCGAATGGATCGATTGTTATTGATAGGTTCATGGCACTATACGCTCCATTGTGTTCTCATGGCAAAAAATTTACATCTTTGTTCATATTTTGTTGATCTTATTGCCATCTTTATTTCTCTGATAATGCTCCAAATGCATCCCTGGCATGAATGTACCATATGCAATTTTGTATGCTCGTTCATTCTTGAAATTGAAAATGCAGTTTTTTGAATAAGGTCGGTAATTACCAATGGAGCCTATGAGACCATAGAATGTAAATTCGCATGCATTAGCGTGGCCCGCAATGAAGTCTCCAGTATCGCCTTTTATGGTGAATTTTGATTTCTTCGAATCGGTGCCTACGAAAAGAGCAGCATCGCCATCTACGATAAACGAGGATCTTTTTGATTTTGATCCAAGATTGTGCAATACATTTCCATCTATCGTTGCATCGATATCTTGGCTATCCGATCCAAAATAGGATCCAATGCTTCCGTGAATACGTAGCGACAGCTTTTTGCCTTGCTTCCCTTCAAGTCCATAACTTATATAGGATGGCTGACTATCGTTTGTATACAAGTGAAATTCATTATGCCCCTTACGATACGATTGCTGGATACACTTTGAGAGATAGGTTCCTTCATAATATGTTTCAACCTTATTTTCAAAAAGATACGAGGAGACAATACTGATCTGCTCAGGAGTTAGTACTGGCAATCGCATTGTACGCAAATAGTCTTGAGCAGGTTTTAGTCCAAAGGGATCGGCACGTTCAGATTTTGTTGTCTTGACGTTCTGTTGCGCAAATGCAAAGTAATTATGGAATTCAGAGAGTACCTGATCTACCAAAGGATCATCTGAGTTCACTGCTTGGATTCCTTGAGGCTGTTTTCCTGATTGCCTTCCTTCGAAGGGATCTACTGTCATAGCAGCAAGATTCATTTAATTAACCTCACTGAGTTTTGATGCCAGAACATCCCTAATAGGCCAAGACTCCATTGTATGGTCCTATATGATTTTTTATCAGTAGTAGTGTATGTAGAATAATTTGACATATAACCGCTCTTGCGATCATAAAGATATCTTAACGAACCATGCAAATTGAATGTTGAGTTTCTAGAGCTTGCACCCATGCTTCCAACATCAGTAAATATCTCAAATTCGCAGTTTTTTGATTTATGACCTGGATGCACTTCTGTTAAATCGCCTGCCAGTCGATACTTGCTTGAAAAGCCAGATTCAAAGGGAAAAATATGTATCCAATCCTTTTTTATGGTGCCTTCAAAATCAATAAAACAATGTTTAGCTTTATTTGCAAAGTCGAGGCTGGCATCGCCACGATACGTCAGATTGACATGACTCATGCCATAGGCGCAGTAGTTTGCATAATCGCTTTGGACATTGATTACCAAAGGACGTTCTTTGGTTCCTTTAAGCTCGTTGCAGAGATGATAGCTTCGACCTGACACAGGCAGATGAAATTCATTGTATCCAGCATCGTATGATGCCTGAACAAGCGCAGTTATGAAACCGTGAAAAGATCCCAAATGATCACTGTCTCTATGTTTATGCAAGATGTCTTCATTCATCAGTATCATGCTTATCTGATGGGGTTTTAGGACAAGATCTGTTCTGTTTGGGAAAGCGCCACTGCGATTGGAGTAGGCAATCATGATGATCTTACGAAGCCTATCATCCAGAGCGCCTTCTGTATTTGTCGTTTTGATCTGCTCTGCAGGTTTTCCAATCCTTTTTTCCTTAAAGGGATCAAGGGCCATTTCCACTGTTGTCATGCTATGAACTCCAATTTTGCTTACAAATGAATATCTTATTTTTTATGGCATCTTGCTTGTTGATTTTTGTTTTGGATTACCCTATTGCACTAAACGGACCCTGTTGCTGGTCAATTCCCCCCTATACAGAGCGGGCATTTTGCCAAACATGACCTGTGCATATTCGAATGATCGCTCATCCTTGAAATGGAATATGCTTCTGTTTGGAAAGTTCTTGTTTCCCCTATAGTCTTCGTTGAATAGACTGGCAAGATCGCCTATTTTTCCACCAATGTACCAGTTCGAATCCTGTGAATCCATAAATGGTGAATCGCCGGCATTTCCTAATATGGATATCTTGCTTCTTCCAAGACTTACGCCGCAATGAGTGCCCACATCACCTCCAATAACAATAATCGAGTCTTTTGTCCAGAACGCAGGGTGATTTCCTGCACTCCCCTGTAATGTAACATCCAGGTAGGCTGAAAATGAGCCGAATTGATTCCCTGCGTTTCCATATATCTCAATCTTAAGCGTATCATTCTCTTTTCCTGTTAGTTCATAAGGAAATTCATCAATACCTTGTGATGCGCTTATCAAAAAACCGTTATACCCTGCGTCGAAGGATGCCTGCACTAATTTTGATAGAAATTTGCCTGCTTCGTGTGTTTGAATATCAGATTCCGGTGCTATGAGCTGGTATGCAAGATCAATCTGCTTAGGAGTTGCAATCGGCAGCCTTACACCATTTAGGTAACGCGACGCTTCCGAGCCGCCATTATCTGGAGTTGCTATCGATTCTAGGACTGCTGCATATATCCGATAGTGCCTTAGAATGGAGTCGATAGTTTCGTCTTTTTCAAGAAGTATTTTAGAAATGGATTGGGCAGATTTACCTCTGGTGCTATTTGCGAACGGATCAACAGCCATTGCAAGGGTCATGGACCATCACCTTGCTCTTCTTGCCAATGCAACTGCATACTCTCTTAAGAACGGATGATCCTGCTTTTGCGGATCTTTGATCATATCCTGGATATGATCATACATTGCTCGATTAAGATGTTTTTTTGGATCCTTTCCTTCATTTTGACAGACAACATACTGATCAAGCGCATAGAGGAGATTCTTCCTAGTATCAAATCTGCCCCTTATCTCACCTAGAATCTGTGATGATAAGAACTGTTCTTGCCTTGTTGTCCTATTTGCGTTCGCATTATCTCCTTTTGCCTTGTAATCATCGGTGAATTCAAGACGATGCGCCATGGCATAAGGTGCTATTGCCATCATATGCCACGCACCTACTTTTACTTCGCCTTTGCGAATTGCAGCAGGTTCTGCGCTATAGAGCGCAAGCGCTTTTGCAAATGTAAGTAACGATTCGTTGAATCCCCGAGGACCATATCCGTTCTTTATATTATAGCTCGCAAGGCCTATTCCATGATTGCTCCCATCAACGGGGTCTGAGCTTCTTTTTACCCCGTATTTAGCGGTCATGTTAAGTTCAGAAGTCATGAACTGCCAGAATAGCAGTGCATCCTGATCTAGTGGAATAAATCCAGTATCGCCATTGAGGCTCGTTCGCAATATGGTCTCGCGCAGTAGTTTGTGCTCATCTGCGCTCAGCACCTTAAGCCCTGTTCTTTTTTCGTAATCAGCCTTGCTGCCCTCTTGCAATTTTGTAAGCTGCCCTCGCTTTTCTTTGGTAGCAAGATCATTATTCTGTATTATCTCCAAAAATTGAGTGGTGAACTCTAGATTTTCCAAAGCCCGTTGCTGCTGGCTAAATTGCGCGATGAACTCATTATACAAAGCCCCAGGGAATTGAAATTCCAAAGAGAGATGAAACCGATCAAGATTAGGTGGTGTGATGTCATAATTGCCATTGTCCTTATGGTTTATGGTCGCAAAGAAGCTCTTCTTGCCCGCATAAAAAGTATCATTCATATAAGAAAATCTGCCGGTTGCAATCTCATCCAAAATCATGGCTTGATTGCCCTCCTTGAGCCGATTGAATTCATCAAGGAGTATCGAAGGAAGATAAAGCGCTTTTTGCCATATCACTTTCTCTATGCCCTCGTGCATCTTGCCAAAATCAGGGCGAGCAGTCATCTTTTCTTCGAATTGGTTCGGATGACCCTTTATCATGGCGCTTCGATATAAGTCTAGGGGCAGTCCAGAACTTGCGCTGCTTGCAATTGCCGCCGCTGTTGTCTTTCCCCAACCGGGCTCTCCCACAAGCAATGCGTTTGCATTCAGCGAATTCGCAAGGAGCAGCGCAACGGTATTCCATGATTCTAGAACAGTGCCTTTTCCATCAGAAACAGGCAAGATAGTTGAGTCAAAAAGATAATTTTCTGAGAGCGTCTTTGCATTATGCCTTATTTTTTCCAGAACTTCGGCTAATTGCCCAAGATCAGTGAGGGAATTATTGCTCATCATGCTCCCTCATGAATTTTTGAACGGCAAATTCTATTAAATGACTTTTATTGCGAAACGTTCCCTTTTCAACCCGTGTTTCAAGCGCTTCTATTGTTCGGCTATCAAGACTTACGCTTAATTTCTGCTTCATCGTATGGGGTGGGAAAACATGCCCTTTTATAATTATTTAGATGGTTTAGTATCGGAAAGTGGTATCAAAAATATAGTTTTGAATGCATACATCCCAATAATTAGCATTTAGTGTACATACGCCCTTCACGATCATTCCTACAATGCTTAAAACAAGTTGTTTCAATACAAAAATTTAATAGATTCAATGAAATCTCTAGAAATGTTATGAGATACGCAAACGTTGTGGCAGGAGCAGCAGTTGGTTTTGCTCTTGGAGTTTCTGTTAGCTATCACAATGAAATAGTTAGGTGGGGGAAAGAAATAAGTGGATTTGGAAAATGCGCTAATCAAGGCATCGAGCAGTTCTGTGGAAAATACATCGGGTTTGCGCCAATTGATAAATCAGCAAAAACTTCGGGCGAGCTCGAGATGGTGATCGGGAAATACCATATTGAAACAAGGTTTGCGAATGGGACCACAATCGAGCAAAAAAAGATATCCACCGATTCATTCAAGCAGATAACACCAGAAGATCTAAGGCAAGTGTATTCTTGGATTCGCGAGGCTAATAGAAAGACGATTTTTAGAGGAGTTGACCGATACTTGATCTTTTCGAAGGAAAAAGAGGTTGAAGGGTATGCCCTGGAAATAAAGCCAATGAATGTATTGGAAGACTCGATGCAGGCAACCTATCTTGTCAGCGCGCTTCCCTCAAATAGGGAGATGATGGGTCAAGTTATGTCAAAGGCTGAAAAAGATCGGCTAGCAAGGCTGCAATTCAAAGGTAAGTTCAAGCAAGACTGATATTTGGATAAGCCGGTGGTTTTCTAAATAGAAAAAGATGCTTTTAATTCTCCCTCAAATAACCCCAATTGTGCAATCTATCAGAATCCTCGAACCATCTATCTCCGATATCCTTCCGATAATACATATGAGGAATATTAATATTTTTGATGCGCTTGTAGCATTGCTCCTGGGCGGCTCGCATTGTCTGCCCAGTGCCGCATACGATCAGTACCACTCCGGCCTTTCCGGTGACGACCCACTCATTATTCACCAATTTGACATCTTCGATATGGATGCCATCGAGCTTCTCGCGATTGTCAAAATAGATGACCGAATCCTTTGAAATGGCTTCGAACGTTTTCTTGTCGTGGAATGGGAATGGGGGGACCACGATCCTTACACCCATCTGAAATCCTGATTTTGTCTTGAAATCGGTATCTTTTCCCTGTGCAAGATCATAGAAGAACTTTCCTAGGGGTGTGTTCATTCCCTCTTGCTGGATACTTATAGTAGGATACCCAAAACGGGCAGTCCACTCCAAGGGATATATGCCATTACCATTAACAATGCAATTGATGTCAATATAGCCCACGTATGCTTCATTTGCCAAGGTTTGCTCGAATTTTTTTAAAGTCTGATTGAAAATTCTATTGGGAGAAGACCACCACATACAGGTTCCCATTTCGCCAGTGCTCGGTCCTAAATTTCCTGGAAATAATTTCTTGTGCTCTAAGTTCACGTTGATTGGAAAAATGAATTTCTTGCCATTGAAAAACGCGCCAACAGCGATCTCAACACCCTGCAGTCTCTTTTGCAGCTGGAAATTGGGGATTTTCTTCTCCCATGCAGCCTTGTAATCCGAAAGAACCTGTATCACATCCCTTCCATCATCCTCTTCTCCAATGAATAATAGGCCCTTGATGTTCGCCGCTTCGCCGCTTGGCTTGATGACATATTTCCCGGGATTTTCCTTCACGAACACAATAGCCTCATCAAATGAAGTGAATTCCCGATAGGGAACGATAACAACACCATGCTTTTTGAGCTCCTCTTGGCCAAAGCTCCTATCATCTTCGAGCTTGTCGGTGTATTCAGTGCCGCCGATGACGAGTTTTCCTTTTTTTCTTAGGTCTGCGGCTATCTTTCCTTGGCCCAACACATCATCAAAGACGATGATGTCTGCCCAGTCGATATCATTCTTCCAATCTTCGCTTTTAGCGACAAAGCCATCGGCAACATCCTTTTCCTCAGAACTCTTGATGAAGTATTTTACCTCATGCCCTTCTTTTCTTACCTGCCATGCAAGGTCGCCGCAGAGCGCATCAAGGGATATGAATAAAAATTTTTTTGGCTCGAATGAGTTGTTCTTTTGTTCCATAAATAAACAATTGGACAAGGTTGCAGGGATATTTATATTTATTGATTGTGTTGCAGGATTTTGCATGATTTTTTTGATAAGTTAGGGAACCAAATGGAAAAAATGGATAAGAAATGATTTCAGGTATAGTGGACTTAGAATAATGGTCTAATTTTTTTACACAGTCTAGTATCTGAAAAAACTAGGATATTTTGGCTCGCCCCATTACTGGCTCGCAATGATGAAGCCGCGCAAGGCAATGGGGAGCATTCAATGTGAAGTCAGGGGCGCGGCGTTGTTCATAAAAATCACACTGTTGCACTAAGATATCAATTAATAAGACGCCGCACGCATTGGTGCGGCCTAAATACCTTAGCTTTTGAAAATAGTTCTCGAAAAAAATAGAATTTTTGAAAGTGTTAAACAAAACAGAACAAACAAGCTATTCCTCAAGGGTCTCCTCAGCGTCCTCTGCTTTCTCCTCTTCGCTCTCCTCGAGATCGCGATCATAGCCTTCCATGAAGCCAGCTTCTCCGGCGCTTATCTCATCGTCTTCAAGGTCCTTCTCTACTGATTCCTCGTCGTAGATGTCCTCTTGCTCTTTTGGCGTATCAAATTCTTCTTCTGGCATGGGCATCACCTCAAGGGTTTTAGTTCTTGTTTCTTGGCTTGTCTTTTAAATGCTTGGGTTTTTGGTTGTTTTTACCTGCTGGCCTTGACAAAAATGGTTCATGCTTTGCCCTTCTGCTCAATTCGTGCCAAAATCGTCTTATGCATTCTTCGCAAGAATTCAACTCTCTCCTCGATCTTTAATATGTCAGAAATTCCCTGCGCGATCAGATTGAAGGCGAATGGGCTTGGCAATGACGTTGTTATCTCTTCGACTTTAATCATTTTTTTCTCTATTCCTTCGATGATCAATTGCGCATTATCCACATCCATCAGATCCTCAAGCACTTCTCTTCTGGCTTCCTTTAATATCGAGAAATCAGGGCTGATCCTTTTCACCGCATTTATCAGGATTTGAGATGACACGTGCTGTCTTCCCACTCGCTTTGTCCTTCCTTTGTACGTTCTCAAAATCATCAGAGCGCGCATGGCACAATGTCGAAACCTTCGATTCAAAACTTCAGTCCTATCGATTGCCATGTCAAGCACTTTTCGAAAATCCTTTGATTTGATAAGAGAGAACGCATGCATCGTATTCACCGCTTTTTCAGATGCCACGAAAAACCCGTTGTCGCTGATGCCAAGCACGACATCTCGGTGTTGGGTTCGTGAGATGGCAAAGGCAAGCGCCCTGCTCAGGCAGTCATTGACCCTTCGGCCATAGAGCGTATGGAATATCGTATGTTTTATCCCTTTCTCATTAGTGTAGTGCTCGATTATGATCCTGCTGTGCGTTGGGATCTGCGCATATTCGAATTGTTCTCGAAAGTAGCGATAGATCGATTGCGCCGCATTCTCATCGACATACAAATACGAGTGTATGAACTCTATGATCTCATCCTTGTTTTTGCGCTCGCATAATTTTTCATTCATGAGTTTTCGAAACCTGCCGATCTCGCAGGCAAGATCAAAGCTCAAAGGCAACATCTCAGAAAACCAGCTAGGAACAGTCGGGGGCCTATCAACGCTTGCCACCACTTGCGCTGTCATCCCTCTTGCGAATTTGAACATATAGGTATTGCCGCCAAGGACAAACACATCTCCTGGCCTAAGCCGTTCTAGAAACCCCTCATCGATTGTGCCTACCGTCTGCTCGCCAACTTTTACTCGAACGCCGGTCTCATCGGGAATAGTCCCAATATTGGTCATATACATGACCCTGGCCATCTTTCCTTTCTTGCCGATCATGCCACTATCTTCATCATACCAGATCTTTGCGTAGATGTGCCTATCCTCAAGCGAGATATACTTGCCGGCAAGATACTCGATCACATCGTAGAATTCTTTGTGCTCGAGTGTGTGGTAGCAATATGAATTTTTTATCAGCGCGAACAGATCGTTCAAGGTAATTTTCTCTTCTATGGCGATGCCAAATATCTGCTGCGCCAAGACATCCAAAGCATTTCTTGGGATGTGGATCTTATCAATTTTCTTTTCTATCGCGCTTTTCAAAAGGACCGCGCATTCGACCAAGTCATCGCGATCCATGACGATGATCCTTCCCTTGGTGACATCATGCAGCCTATGCCCTGACCTTCCGATGCGTTGCAGCGCCCGTGCGACTGATTTTGGAGAGCTTATGCAGATGACCAGATCAATGTAGCCAATATCTATGCCAAGCTCAAGGCTTGTTGAGCATACAACCGCTTTTATTTTTCCTTCCCGAAGATCATTTTCAAGCTTGAAGCGATGCTCTTTGCTTAGGCTTCCATGGTGTGCTCCGATGTTTTCGCCATAGTACGTAGGATATTTATCCCGAAGATGATGGACAACCCGCTCCGTGGCACTTCTGGTGTTGGTAAAGACGAGCGTTGTCTTGTGTGTCTGGATGAGCGTGTGCATGAGTTCATACATCTTCTTGTGCATGTTCCCATGGTCGGTATCGATTAGATCATCAACGGGGCTTATCACCTTCAGATCCAGCTTTTTTAGGAATTGCACATCAACGATCTTGCAGGGCCTTTCTTGGTCCCCTTGATACCCTGCCAGGTATCTTGCTATCTCATCGAGTGGCGCGATTGTCGCGCTCAGGCCAATTCTTGTCATCGCCGGACTTATTCGCTGCAATCTTTCAATGGACAAAGAAAGATGGGTTCCTCTTTTGTTTTCCGCAAGCGCGTGTATTTCATCTACAATACACCATTGGACGTCTTTTAGCAACTCTGAAAATTTTATTGAGGATAATACTATTGCAAGCGATTCTGGAGTTGTTATCAAAATATGCGGCGGTTTTTTGAGTTGCTGGGCTTTTTGATGGGCTTGTGTGTCCCCGGTTCGCACCGCAACACGAATCCCCAGTTTCTTTTTTGTAAGCTCCTCGATTTCCTTTAGTGGTTCGAGCAAATTTATCTGGATGTCAGAATTCAATGCCCTCAATGGAGAGATATAGACGCAATAGATCTTATCCTCAAGCACCCCCTTTAGGGATGAATCGACTAGCTCATTAAGAATTGATAGGAATGCTGTCAGTGTTTTTCCACTGCCCGTTGGACTGCTTATAAGGATGTTTTCTCTGCTATGGATTGGCATTACCCCAAACTGCTGTGGCACGCTAAAAGTCTTGAATTTATCAAAAAACCACTGCTTTA
>CAZFPU010000067.1:0-9701 GCA_964521145.1 uncultured Methanosarcinales archaeon
AGTTTATACATAAATAAGGATAAATAGTGCAACCATGAGTTCACAAACAGTGCAGATCCGCATTACGGTTTCCCAAGAGATCAATGACCTTCTTGAACGCGCATCAAAAAAACTGGGTAAGAAGAAATCGATGCTTGCACGTGAACTGATGGAACAAAAACTCTACGATCTCAATCTGATCCAAAAGGAGCTTAAGGATCTCTAACATGAAAACCGCACAAGTATCCATATTCATCGTGGTTGGGATCATTCTTTTAATTGCAGCAAGCATCTTCTTGTATTCGGATTCCCAGAAAGAGGAAGTTGCTCCAGGAGTTTTCGTATCGATTAGCCAGTTGCCCCAGGAGCTTGAACCAGTGAATACTTTTGTCATGCAGTGCCTTGATGACATAGGGTCGCAGGGTATCAGGTTAATAGGAGAGCACGGAGGCTATGTCTCGCTTGATGACATTCAACTTACTAAGACTAATTTCGTGATAAATAGCAATCCAGCCATGAGCGATGCGGTTGTGTTCGCTCCTGGCTCATCGCTTGCGATACCCTATTGGTGGTATCTTGAGAGCGATAATAATTGTGTAGGCACGTGCGATTTTGCGACAAAGAGGCCACCGCTTCGCGCAGAGGAAAATTCCATCGAGCAGCAGCTCAATCGCTACATAAATAAGGAGATCGAAAATTGCTTCAACGATTTTGAAAGCCTAAAGCAGGAAGGATTCCAGCTTTCTGGATTGGAAAAATGGAAAGCAGATACAAAGATTGCTGAAAACGACGTTGTCATTATCCTTGATTATCCGCTACAAGTGACCAAAGGCACGGTGCAGGCCGATGTCGAACAATTCTTCGTTCGAATTCCTGTCGATCTTGAATCCGCCTACAATCTTGCGACCGATGTCACCAATCTTGAGCAGGAATACCGGTTTTTGGAAAGGCAAACAATGAACCTGATCTCGGCATTCTCTTCAGTCGATGAGACTAAATTGCCCCCTCTGAGCGATATGCGCTTTGAGTATGGATCCAATATTAGGTGGATGAAAAGCGATGTGAAAAAAAAGGTATCTGAAGTGCTCATGTATTATATTCCTCTATTCCAGGTCGATGGATCAAAGAATTTCAACCGGGCATTCCACTCCTCGCAGCTCTAGCAGTCGCTCTACGATGGCATGATAATCCCAGGCAAGCCAGAGTATAGCGATGTGGAGGTCTCATTCTCTTATCTTGATTTCTGGCCAATGTATTTTGATCTCAATTGCAAGGGCGAAGTATGCGAGCCCGAGTCAATTTCATCAAATCTCTTGAGCTTCATGGGGATCCAAAGATACAATTTCGCATATGACGCCTCATTTCCCGTTCTTGTAGAAGTATACGATCCAGACGCATTCAAGGGCCGTGGATTCAAGTTCAACTTCTTTTTGGAAGCCAATGTGAGAAACAACAAAGAGCTTGAATCCAATTTCATGCCCTTGCAGTACGCCACCGTGCCTGAATTTTCAGGACTATGCGATCTGACAAACAGAAACAGCGGCAACATCTCAGTACAGGTGCGTGATAGCATAAGCAATAGTCCGCTTGATGAAGTAAGCGTGACCGTAAGCGTTGCAGGTGAAAATTGCTTTGTTGGATCGACCAATGAGAGTGGCGTGCTTGTCACGCAATTCCCAACAGGAACGGCAGGAGCAGTGATCGGCTTCATCAAGGAAAGCTATATCACCAAATCAGCGCTCTTTGATGCCCCTCTCAACAAGCCAGGAAATGTGGATGCCAAGATTTCTCCTATCAA
The DNA here is from genome assembly GCA_964521145.1 of uncultured Methanosarcinales archaeon. Classification (GTDB taxonomy): domain Archaea; phylum Nanobdellota; class Nanobdellia; order Woesearchaeales; family GW2011-AR4; genus BS150m-G66. The sequence goes on from CAZFPU010000067.1 coordinate 1,778, forward strand.
GGCAAAAAAAGTGGTCCTCAAGAAAAAACTCGTTGAAAAACAGGGATCAGAATGGGTCTTTACGAATAGAGAGACAAACCTTGAAGCAAATGAGGAGGCTATAATCACCTTGACAAGAATCAGCCCGCTTACCGAAGATGATTTCAATTCGATAGCAAACATCAAAGGGCCTTCAAATGAGCAGTTGCAGATCGCTCCTGGTGATTATGAGCTTGCAATCAATATGTTCCTTCGAGATACTGTTAGGATCCCAAAAAAGACCATAACAAAGAATACGGGCCTTTTTACCACAGAAACCTTTGAGATGCCCGGCTTTGAATTCAACGAGCAAAACCCCATGCCCTCTGGCGGCGTTCGCCTCAATGTGACGATTACTGAGGCCGATCTGAAAAAAGACACGATCGTGCTCTACGCCGTAAGTCCAGCATTACAGTTCGTGCCAGAGCTTGAGAGATCACTTGAAGATCTTGAGCAGACGGCCAGGATCGATACCTATTCCAAAATCTTCGCCCCACTGTTAGTGCCCCAATTCAAGTAATGAAACAGAGATGCGGTAGAAACAGATCAAAATCAACAAAAAAGGAGTGAAGCAAAAACACGATAAAAACAAGGGAATGTGGATCGCCAACACCTTGCACTAGGATATCAATGAAATAGAATCCGCGCGTCCGCCGCAACGAACGCAGTGAGTTGCCTAGCTTTTTGGCGCGGGCTAAATATCAAAGCCTTTGAAAAAAAATAAAGATTTCGAAAGAAATAACAAAAAAAGACCAAACAAAAAATCAGAATCAAAAATAAACCTCAAGAAAAAAATATCATGAAACTAAATCACAAGAAAAAAAGCGCATGGTTTATGATAGCGCTCATGCTCTCCTTGACTATTTACACTCCTTTTACCGTAGGGCAGCTCGCAAGCATCAGCGCTCAAGGCTCCGATGGCATTCCTAAGATCGCAAAAGAAAGGGATTATATCACATTCAACGCAAAGGCAACCATTGCAGGCGATAGCGACATCACTCCAAATCAGGTCATCTTGGGCAACACCATGGCCTTCAATTCATGCACCAAAGTCCATGATTCCTATGAATGCACGCTTCGATTCCCGCAAAATGGGACGATGCAATTCGACCCAAGATCCATGCCTTACACTGTTTCCTTACGAAATGATGCCAACAAGCTAGTCGATGAGAAGTCATCTAACTTTTATATCGATAATAAGGTACCAGTCATCAAAAAGCTTGCAGTGGATCAGTCACTGGCAAATTCTGGCATAATACGGATATCATATACTATAAATGATACCGCCTGTAGCGCTCCAAGCTGCGCCAATGAATGCGCCGGTGTCAAGAAGATCGATTTCTATGAGGTAGGAAAAACGTTTGCCCAGACAGTATTGGTAGATACACCCGGATGCATAGTATCGGGAGCAACAGATATCCAAGCAAGCAAGTTCATCGATGGAGAGCACACGATAGCGGTTAAGGCCTATGATAGGACTAACCTTCCCTCGATTGAGGAAGCCATCACTTTTGACCTGGATAAGACCGCCCCAGTAATTGATGTGGGCTCATTTAAGATAGTTGATGATGTCGATGTCGACCTAAAATATTTTGGCGCAAAAACTATTCCAGTCAGGGCAAGAGTTGATATCGATCTTGATATGAGCTCTGTGCTCGGTGACTTTAGCCAGTTTGGAGGGCCAGTAAATGCAAGCCCATCCTGCTCGATAAGTAATGCTTCTACAGTCTGTGTCTGGAATTTCAATATGAAGATAGAAGAGGCTGGCCTTAAGAAAGCAACCATCTGGGCAAAGGATGACAATGACAATCAAGCCAAGGCAGAGATCAACAGAGATATGCAAAAAGATTCGCAAGGACCAATAATCGAAGGGCTTGAATCATCGAAGGTCTTTGGCAATACCTCCTTTGCAACCTTGCAAAAAAATACATTCTATGCAACCTTTAGAGACGATGCTGGCATGAGCCCATCAAAGACATTCCTAAAAGCTGACAATGTAGTGTATACTGCCAAAACATGCTCGATCCAAAGCAACCTGTGGAAATGCACATGGGATAATGTGACATTCAAAAGCGCCGGATCGAAATTGATATCCATTGAAGATTTCACTACTGATCGCGTTGGCAATGAAGTTGATCAGAAAGTCACCAAAGAAGTGATTGTCGATGCAACTAAACCAAAAATAAAATCCATTATCGTGAGGGGCGCGGCAAGCGCAGCTGACCCTCTATCGAATATAACAAAAACAGGAGACAGGATCCTCGTTGAGGTAGTGATCGAAGATGAATACATACAGACAAGCTATGCGGATTTCTCAAAATTCGTTAAGGGCGCATCGAATGTCGCCGCAACGTCCTGTGATCGAAGCGATTCTAAGACATTCACGTGCGTCTGGACTTCTGAGCCAATCGACATCAAGGGATTCATAAAGAACAGCGTGAATATAAATATCGTAGATGTCGCGGGAAATAGCGTAAGCGTGTCAAAAGAATTGACGGTCTATGGCACATCAGATAGCACAACGGATTTCTGGGATTATGAGGTCATATGCTCGCCAGAAGTGCTTGATAGGGAAACGTTCCAGTTAGCCAACACAAAGGCATTCTGCCACATAAGCCTCTATCCCAATTCTCACAGTGGCTCGAATGATGTAGAACCAGTCTCCATAACATTAGGGACATGCGGAGGCGATGTGTCGTATCTTTCGGGAGTTCGGCTGCACAACAACCATATCGGAAGCTTTGATCCTTATATCGAATTCACGTTCAAAAAACAGCCCGCGAAAATAAGCGAGATCATCTTCGAATGCCCATTAAAGATCGTGACCAGGCAAGGAAAGACAATCCTTGTGAATCCAGAAACAGAGGAGCTCTACATCGATTTCCAATTCTTCAATCTGCCTTTAGGCGAATTAAGCAGCAGCGTGCAGGAAAAGATCGATGAAGCCGTTGCAGATGCGACCGGACTATTGAGTTTCGTTGGAACCTTGAAAAAAATCGTGTTGTATGCCAAGGCTGGATGCAATTTTGTCAATATCTTTGAAAATTTGGTGAATGTGTGGACAGTCATAACATCGCTGTGGGGCAAGAATCCAGCGACCGGACTTGTTGGATGGCAGGTTGCCTGCAGGACAACCGATGAGCTGCACCAGATGCAGACAGGCGGTGGCAAAAATACAGGTATCATGCAGACTCTGCATAAATTCTGCGAATATGTCAACTGTAAAATGGCTGCGCCAGCTACTGGTGTCGAAGGGGAAAAAAGCTGGTTTTCATGGGTAGGCGATTGGAAGCAAGGAGGTTCTGATATATTCCGCAATTATGCGGGAGGAGATTTCATAAAGTCGTATACAGGTAAGGACATAAACAGCTATATGACCCCAGAAAACAGCATCGTATTATCAGTCATGACCGCATGCATTCCAGGAATTATATTTGGAATAGACAAATACCGACAGATCCAGTGTATGTACGCCGATTGTCTTGAAATGGGCGTTGGGCAGCAAGGACTTCCAGTATATGTCTGTGAAGACCAGAAAGCATACGCAACCTGCAAGTATGTAATGGGAGAAATATTCAACATAATTCCATTCACTGCGATATTCAATTATTATATGAAAAATATCAAGCGAATCATTTCCGATCCATTTGAGATACTTGGAGCAGCTTTAGGACTTGCGTGTCAAAGCTACTGCGCAGCCCCAACGTCAGATCCATATTGGTTCTGCATCGCTCCAAAGGTCGCAGGTCTCCTAGGAGCAACGATTCAGGATGTCACGTCAATAATTGATGGCAGCGCATTCCAGATAAAGGATGATTACTGCGATCAGTTGGAAAAAAGACATGAGAACAGCACATCAACATAACCTCACAGTACGATGAACAACAATAAAAGAGCACATAGCGTTGGAATTGCATTGGTTTTGGTTTTGCTAGTTATAGGTATTTTCTCGATTGGGTTTTATACGGAAGGTACAGAAGGGATTACTGGAGCGACGATATATAAGGCCACAGGCCCAGGGAAAACAGAGACAACTGCTACTAAAAAAGAGACTACAGTAACGAATGAAGACCCAGTGGCAAAAATTAAGGCGACCCTCCCAACAGGTACCTATTTTGATATCTTGAAAGACCCGAAAGCGGAATACGACTCAAAAACAGGAAATCTTGTTGCGGCCAGAGTTGTAATATACGATAGTGATGATGAAGAGACTGCGAAGGAAATAAGAACAGTCCAATTCCTTCCTTCAGACGCTTCAGGAGGTCTTCGATATGAGGAAGTTCAATCGAACGGAGTGTTTTCGTATCTGGATGCCGCCTTCAGATTCCAAGGTCTGGGCTTCTACTCAAAATTCTTCTTCGAAGAAGAGGACCTCAATGCATGGCGCGAATACGTCGATAAGCAGTTCGCAACGTATTACCTGGGAACAGAATACTGGGAAAGCGCCATCTGCTCACAATATGTTGATAGGTCTCAAGAGGGGATTGCTTACTTTGATACCAAGATAGGCCTCTCAGGAATTGCTGCCCATATCGAAGCGACACGATCAGAGGCGATTGGAACGCCACCAGGATACGAGGGATTCAAGGAGAACGGCACCCAAGACGAGTCCGAATACGGGATTGTATACGAGGAGGGACTGTATCTCTACAAAATAACCTTCAACGTAAAAAATGGTGATTATGATACCGATCCTGCCGGACTTGCGATGATGCGATTCAACGTCATCTTGAGAGGAGCTAAGGAAAAGTATCTCTACTCTCAAGAAATTGAGCTTGAGCGAGGAAAGACATTCGGAGCGGTGGGCTCAGGAGCTATCGTACAGTATAGCAGGAATTTCTATGATACGATCTGCATACAGTTTGATGTCGTGCCATCAAAATGGACACTTGATAACAATGAGATCTGCAATACCATTGGCCTTGCATATGGAGAGCCGACAGCGTACGTTCCAAAAGAGACCAATAGCAGCGGATCGGGGAGCGGCGGATCATCAGGTACCGTGATTCAGATCTAACATGGGCTTCAAGACAATAGTGACCCTTAGGGAAACGGTGAAAAGGACTGACTATCGGGTGCTAGTAAGCGCACTTTATGATTCTCTTTTTTATGGACTTTCAGTAGCAGCTGGTTTTGGGATCATGAAGCTCATTGAGATCCAATCAGGCAAGATACCGCTTGCAGGATCAATTGATGATCTTAGCATGAGAGCCGCAGAGCAGCTGCAAAATCAGTTCGCACAATTCTATATCTATGCATCCCTCTATGTCATCGCAGGGTTTTTCCTCTTAGCTGTTTTTGCAAGTGTTTTCAAAGGCCTTGCGTGGCAAGTGATGATAGGTCAAAAGATGACAAGAAAACAATTTTTGCAGTTCTTCAAGGCAAACATCGCGATTGTGATAGCCATCATGATTATTGGGCTCTTGGTCATGTTGCTGCTCAAGCAAACCATTGTGCATTGGTACCTGATCCTTGTAATGCTGCTTTCCTTTTTCATAGGAAGCTCGGTGTACTTCTCAATTGCAAAGGATGCCCCATCAACACTAAGAAACATATTTTCAGCGGCATTTTCCAATGTTCCAAAAATGATAGGTCCCTTCTTATTGATCCTATTTTGCGGGCTGCTGATGGTTTCGCTGCTTTCCAGCGTTGCGTCTCTTGAGAAAAGCTATGTCATCATCCCGTTTTTGCTTTTGTATGCAGCCTTATCGAGGCTTTATTTGATAACTTCATTGCAATCGCAAAATAAGCATTAAAGGGTGTGGGGTCCAAAAGGGTCCAGCTCGCGTTCAGCGTATCTATGCTGGCAAAAAGAGAGGCACTCGCTGCGCTCGACCCCCGAGTACTATCAATAGGCGAGGCCGTAGCGCAATGAGTCTAGAAGCGGAGGCAGTGAGTTGAACGCGAATCATTGAAAAGCTGATTTTAGCAACAATAGACTGAGCGTTTACCGGCTTTTATCACTAAAATTTTGCCGAAGGCATAATGATCTTGTTTATGCTCGGTAACCTAACGCTCGCCTTTAAGGGCATTGGCAGTTTCAAGAATCAAAGTTATCGTGTAGCATGTCAAAAAGAGGTCAGACAACTATATTTTTAGTACTTGCACTAGTCCTCTTGCTGCTAGGAGGAGTCTATTTTTATTCCCAAAGTGTCGATAGGGTTCCCCTTGATCTGAAAAACCCGCAGGCAGTATCAGCCAAAAATTTCATCGAGACCTGCATAAATGACGTGGGCATGCAGGCATTCAAGATCATTGGAGTGAATGGAGGCTACATAACATTTCCAAAAGAGATAGCAAATGATCCAAGGACTTCGCTTAATTTTGGGCCCATGAGCGAGATCAAGAACCCGTATTGGTGGTATAGCGGCAAGGCACAAGTGCCAACTGAAGAGTTCATAACAGAGCAGGCAAAAGGCTACATCACGGCGCATCTGGACTCATGTATAGCTGAACTCTCCCAGATCCAGAATATCGACCTTAAGAAATTAGATCCGATGCAAGTTGAGATCACGCTCAATTTCGAGGATATAACAATTGATGTGCACTATCCACTCGAGCTTACGATCGGCCAGAATAAAACCAAGATGATGATAGAGAAATTTGTCATCACCCTGCCTATTCGCTTCAAGAAGATATACAACCTTGCCAATGATATCATGAACGCAGAAAATACTAATTTTTTCCTTGAGAGAAAAACCATGGACCTTATATCTCTTGATCCAACAATTCCTACAACAGGCATGGAGATCAATTGCCAGGAAAAGGCATGGCAGATGGACAATATTGAAAATAAGCTTGAGCAGCTCCTGGCATCAAATCTGCCCTATATCAATATCGTCGGCACGAATTATAACAAGAATATGTTTGTCCCCAACCCATTTGGCGATGATACCTATGAGAAGAGCTATTTCAACACCCAGTATGTATGGGATGTGAGCAAAGATGACCTATCCCAGATAGGAGTATCGGTAAAATACGATGAGTCATGGCCCTTGCAGCTCAATGTGAGGCCAAGCAAGAATGGGATATTGCGATCGAACACACAGCAAAGCCAGCAGATGCTGCGCTTCCTGTGCTTTAACATCTGGCATTTTACCTACGATGTGCAGTATCCGGTAAAGATCACCATTACTGATGCGAAAGGGATCGAACCATATCAGTTTACCTTCGCATTCAAAGTGCAAGTCGATCACAGCCAGCCAAACAGGCAGCAGCTATCCTCGCAGGTCTTTGAGGGCCCTGAACCAATTGAACAAGCAAGTTATTGTAATGATAGAGTGCATGAAACAACTATCTATACTATTGAGAATTCGACCGATCAGATCGATATCGTTGGAGCAAATCTGACATTTATATGTGGGATCTATAGCTGCCCCCTTGGACAAACTGAACTGGTAGGATTTGGAGCAGCCGCCGGGATCTCAATGCCATTCCCATTCTGCAACAACGGCATAATAAAATCGCAAAAAGAAAACTATTTGCCAGCACAAGAGTTCATCCAGACGGAAAAGCCAGGCATCCATACGATATTCATGCGCCCAGTCAAAGACATAGAGCAATTTGAAGTGGTCAAGCACTACGATGATGCGCTTGCTTTTGAACAGCCACTTGAGACAGGCGAGCAGGTTTCTATCAGCATTGAATCAATGGATACCAATGTCGATTCGTTTAGCGTCTATCCCAATGAAGGAGGTATTCCAGTGCAGCTAATTCGGGACAATCATCGCTACAATGTGAGGATCTTCCTATCGACCAATGAGCTGGTATCGGGAGGCTATGAGGGAGTATGGGATACCAATAAAGACCAGGTCGAACAATCTTCAAAGATCAAATTCCATGTGATAGCAACCAAGAAGCAAGACGATGATCTTATCGAATTGATCAACAAGCTAACCAATGAATC
>CAZFPU010000068.1:0-9661 GCA_964521145.1 uncultured Methanosarcinales archaeon
ATGGCGTAGCCTGTCATGCTGAAAATCATGATAAAAAAACTTCCTACTTCAAGACCACATATTCCTTCACGATAACAACAATGAAGACGATGAGCAACATAGCGCCGGCAATGAGACACATGAGTCCTGTTGGGATATTGGTTGCAAACATCTGATAGACGCCAAAACCCATTATTGCGAATCCAAGCCAGAGGAACTTGTCCATGACCAATTTCATTATCTCAAATTCCTGCTGCTGCGTGAGTCTCTTTTTCATGTTAACCTCTTACCACGATGAAGAAATCTTTCGTGGCATACACATTCTCTGGAGGAGCAAGATCATCGTTTAGGATGTCAAATGTCAAAAAGTAGGATCCCGCAGCCACGCCTCTTGGGACGCTAAGCCGTATGTTTCTTACATCTGAATCTGCGGAGCCTAGTTCATATGTCTGTGATTGCGCATATTGGAACCATGACGGATCGTCGATGTCAAAAGCAGCGCCATCGGGCCCTTGTATCGGATTGAACAGAAGTTTGTAGTGCAGTGTGCTATCCCCTTTATTTCGTACGCCGATAGTCAATATCTCAGCGGTCCCTTTGTCTAGGGTAATTTCAGATTTTGGAAATGAGACTTTTTTATCTCCGGTAATAAGATCATCGAGGATCTTTTGCCTTGTTTGCTCGGTAACATCCTCTTGGATGCTGCTGATGTTTCCAAACATGTTTCGAACAAAGCCAAGGCCTAGGCCCAGTAACGTCATAGCGAGAATAACGACCACGATGGTCTTAATTGACATCTCCAAGTCAGCTTTCTTATTAAAGCGCCGTCTAGAACCCATGTATCATACCTCTTTTTGCATTTTCATGAAGAAACGTGTTTATAAAGGTTTCTAATTTGCGAATGGTTTGACTTAGAACGCACGCAAGAGCTAGAGGCTAAACTCTCGAGTCAACATTATATGGTGTCTTCGATCCTTGCCGCTGGTAAGAATCCCATATACCGATTTTAGTAAGTCCATGGATGCAGACTTTAATTGCCCTTCAGACTCTTGTATTGTTCTTCCTGTGCTTTTTATGGTCTCTATAATTTGCCTATCAAGATAATTAGATCCTCCATTCTGAGCATCAGTAGCTCCGCTAAAAATTCCCTTCACTCTAGTTAAGTATTCTGCTGAGTTAGAAAAACCAACTTCTTGTGGGATCTTTGGGACATTCACTAAGAGCTTGTCATCCAAACCATTATAACTAAAATTAAGAGCAAATCCGTGTGCTGGGAAGTACAAGCCGAGAATATTTTTTGCATCGTTGCCCGGGTGCTGAAATAGTTTTACTTCATCACCTATGCTAGAAGTATATTGGGAACTCAGAAATTGTCGAATTAATTCTGCTGTTTTTCCTTGTAATTCTGATTTGGCTGCCCGGTTGGTAGTTCCAAGATTAACAATTCTACTTGCAAGATCATCACAAACACTTACGATTGCCTCTGGACCCCTGGCATAGTTTTTTATTTGAGCAGCGGGGTCAAGCGTGAACATACTAAACTCATCCTTAAGCAATTTTTGTTGATTCCCAACTTGTACATACTTTACTGTTGCTTTTCCAAGTTCTATAGTAAGTCTTTCTGGTTGTCCTGGTGATGCATATACTGTTGCTTGCATTGGGAAGAGAAATAGAACTTCCTTTATAAATTTTGTAGGCTACTCGTTCAGATGACCTCGATTTTCCCTTAATAATCCCTTTATAAACCACACAGAAACATTTAAAAATCAACCCCATTCTCAACTTGTAATGGCTCGAATAAGAAAATTCGTATGTTATAGGGCAATTGAAAGGCCTTACACCCGTATTTCAAAGTACAAGGACAAGTCGTTCATTAGAATCACTCCTCACCCTAAAGTCACTTCTTTTGAGAATGGCAACCCGAGAAGAAAATTCGAAAACAAATTGCTCTTACAATCAAAAGCTGATCTTCAGATCAGAGACAACGCGCTTGAAAGTGCAAGACAAACTGCGAATCGATTCTTAGAAAAGAATTTAGGAACAAGCTCATTTTTCATGAAATTAATGAAATATCCTCATCACATACTCAGAGAAAACCCCATTGCTCAGGGTGCAGGTGCTGATCGTTTCAGTACGGGCATGCAGAAGGCATTCGGTAAACCTATCGGCATTGCGGCACAGATCTTCAAAGGTCATACTATTTTCGAGGTTTCAGTGAACAAAGCAAATATCGCGCAGGCAAAGACCGCGCTGGAGCGAGCATCTAAGAAATTGCCCTGCAGCTGCCACATTGAGATAACTCAGTTGGCGGCATAAAAGTTGTCCTCGGCAAGTACCAGAAGGTTTATAAATGCTTTGCGGTTCCCAGAATCCTTGTACAATACTCGCGGACAAACTCCGCTCGTAAAGGCAAAAGACAGAACAATTACGTGTCTTTTGTGTCTTTTACCACAATAACAAACAAAATTGATTTAGGAGGAAAAAAATGGCTAAAGGAAAACCACACATTAACCTTGTATTCGTAGGTCACGTAGACCATGGAAAATCCACTACAGTTGGAAGACTACTATTCGACGCTGGTGTTGTCGATGAGATCACCATGCGAAAATTAAAGGAAAAGGCTCAAGAGCTAGGAAAGGGCGGTTTCGAATTCGCTTTCGTCATGGACAATCTTAAGGAAGAGCGAGAGAGAGGGGTCACTATTGATCTATCTCACAAGAAATTCGAGACTGACAAATACTATTTCACGGTCATCGACGCTCCAGGCCACAAGGATTTCATCAAGAACATGATAACCGGCGCATCACAAGCTGACGCAGGCGTTCTAGTCGTTTCTGGAAACCCTTCAGATGGTATCCAAGCGCAAACCCGAGAGCACGTATTCTTGTGCAGAACCCTTGGAGTCAACCAGCTTATCATCTATGTCAATAAGATGGATATGTGCCAATGGAGCCAAACTAGGTTCGAAGCGGTCAAGAAAGAAGTTTCTGATCTGCTACGATCAGTAGGCTACAAGCCAGACCAGATCCCATTCCTTGCTGGCGCAAGCTTGCATGGTGAGAATATTGTCAAGAAATCTGATAAGATGCCATGGTATACTGGCCCCACTTTACTTGAAGCATTGAATAATCTAAAAGAACCTGAGAAACCAACGCAATTGCCGCTACGAGTAGCAATCCAGGATGTATACAACATCACTGGGATTGGCGTCGTTCCAGTTGGACGAGTTGAAACAGGGATCATGAAGCTTGGCGATAAAGTCATCTGCGTTCCAGGAAGGGAAGGCAAAGGAGTCGTTGGTGAAGTCAAGACAATCGAGATGCATCACGAACAGATGACCTCAGCGGAGCCTGGCGATAACATAGGATTCAACGTTCGAGGCCTTGGCAAGAAAGATATTGCGCGAGGCGATGTGCTAGGACACGTGGACAGTCCACCCTCCGTAGCTACTGAATTTACCGGTCAAGTTGTTGTTTTGAATCACCCAAGCGTTATTAGCGTTGGATACTCACCAGTATTCCACGTACACACCGCGCAAGTGGCATGCACTGTTGTTGCTATCGAAAAGAAGCTCAATCCGGCAACTGGCGAAGTCTTGGCAGAAAACCCAGACTTCATCAAGAATGGGGACGCTGCTATTGTTCGATTCAAGCCGCTGCAGCCTCTTTCGATCGAGACCCAGAAAGACATTCCACAAATGTCTAGGTTTGCTATCCGAGACTCAGGACAAACGGTTGCTGCAGGCATGTGTATCAGCTTGGTAAAGAAGCAATTGTAATTTTTTTATTTTAATTTCATTAATTCATGAGAGAAAGGGATCACATCCCCGGGCATGATCAGTAATTTTTTCATGGTGGAGAACAAATGCAAAAAGCACGCATCAAATTGGCAAGCATCGACATACACAAAGTAAACAGCGTCTGCGAGTATATCAAAGACATTGCCACAAAGACCGGTGTTGAGATGAAAGGACCTATTCCATTGCCCACCAAGAAATTAAAAGTGACCACTCGCAAGAGCCCTGATGGCGAAGGTTCAGCTACCTGGGAAAGGTATGAGATGCGGGTACACAAGAGATTGATCGATCTTGGCCTTGATGAAAGAGCCTTACGATTGGTTATGAGGGTTCCTATTCCTGAAGGACTCAACATTGAAATTGAGATGGTTGAGTAGATTTTTTATTCTGAATTGTTTTTGCGACAAATTTATTAACGGTTGATTTCTAGTATGTTTATCAATGAAAAAAGCACGGGTATCCTTTTTTGTGGTCGTGTTACTGTATTTTTTTGCAGGGATAAATGCAATCCAGGAGAAGGGCTTCCATTGGGAAAAATCCATTCCGGGGCACAGTTTTATGAGCTAAATTTTCCAACTCTTGTTCGATAAAAAGCAAGGGACTAAACCAACAACTATAATAACAAGCCTCACTCTGATATCATTAATGGTCAATCCAAACTGCCCGCGCTGCAAAAAAGAGAACTTTGATTATAAGCCGGTGCATGTCGCTGCGCGCTACATTTCACTCATCTATTGCACTGCCTGCGGCTGCACGATAGGTTGCGTTGAGACTGAGCATTCGCATGAGTGATTTTCTTGTAGTGGTCAAGCATCATCTGCTTCTGACTTTCATTGACACCTCTATTTAATGCAAATATTTATATTTAAAGCGTTTTCTAAAGAGTACCATGGAAGAATGCGAAGAGGTTGGGTGCATACGACCAGCAACGAGGATCTGGGAAGGTCGCAAAGTGTGCAGCGATCATTATGATTATTACAGGGAGCAGATCGAGAAAATAAGAAGAGAGATGTATTAGTTGATCTGAATTCTATTTGGTTTCTGGCAGGCTTTTGGGACATTCGTTATTTACTGCGGGCATTGTTTTCAATTGCTTTGCACCTGAAAGATAATCTGCGAGGAAAAAGACATGCTCTATCTTTCCATGCGAGCCTTTGATCTCAACATGCCAGGGTGTATTATGCAAAAAATCCCTCGAATAATTATGCATGTTGATGTTGACTGAGTAGCGCTCATACTCTTTCCCGTCATTGGGTTGAGGTGGGTTCTCGCCGTGGTATTTTCTATTGAACCCCGCTTGAAAGAATTTGAATTTTTGGGTATCTTCTACCGCTAGCTGGAAATATAGATTATAGACTGCTTGGTCTCTCATAGCGCGACCGGTGTTCATACCCTGGGCATTATAAAAACAGGTATCTGTATTGGGCTCATATTCATGGTAAGCAAGATTTTCAAGCGAGACTTTTGTGGTTCCAATTTGGTTTACTGGCTGCTTAGGCTCTTGCGCCGCTACATTTGCTGCCAGACCTACTGCCGTTGCAGTCATTATGAATGCATGATTCATCTTTCTTTTAGGATCATGATGCCTAATTTAAACACGTAGGCGCTGCAAAAGAGATCTTTGGATGGATACTTCTGTTCGTGCTAACTTACGTTTTGCCACCCCTCCTCTCAAAAAACCGCAAACTTTATAAAGCGATTTTCACAAAGAAGGCAAGTTAACCAAAATAATCAATCAAAAAAGGTGATCTAACAATGTGCGGAATGTGCAATAAATGTTCAAAGCTGGTCGGTATTTTGCTGCTGATCATCGGTATATTTTTCCTGCTAAGGGACCTAAGCATCTGGGATTTCTGGGGTATCCAATGGTGGACCGCTGCCTTCTTACTAGTAGGAGTGGTCTCATTTTGCTCTGCCTGCTGCCCAATGTGCCAATCGGCTAGTGGGTGCTGCGGACCTGTGCAGACAATGACCAAGAAGAAGAAATAAGAGCTTCTTTCTTTGTTTTTTTATTTTAATTTTTTTATTGGTTCTTTTTGTGATTGTTAATTACGTTATGTTCTTTTATGGTTTTTTGGTTTGAATGGCTATGTTATTTAGGCGCTCCCAATACGTCGCGCATTTATTTGTAAATATCTTAGTGCAATAGTACTTTTTGCTGTTGTTGCTTTGGGTTTCATGCAAATGGTTTTCGTCTCACTGGGTCCAATTTTTCCCTCACAACCTTTTTAAAGCGCTTTCTTTTCTGGTAAATCATGCCGAGATCGCATAAGCCGGTATTGCACAAGCACTGGACATTCTCGCGTAATTCTTTTAACTTGGACTTCCCAAAAATGGATTATGGAAATCTCAAGTATAAACAAGAAAAACGTGCAGTCACGATGGGATAGAATTCAAGCTCAAGAACAAGCGTATATCATTAAGAATAAGGAAAACTATACGCTCGAAAGGGCAATGCTTATGGGATTCCTGGCGGGTGATGGAAATGTACCCATTGGGAATAAAGTTTCAAATTTTCACCATACGATACGTTTCTTTCCAGATCATGCATCGCTCATTGAACCTTTTTGCAATGCAACTAAGAAGATATTCAATAAAGTCCCTAAGATCAAGAAATTAAATGGATTTTTTTCATTATCCCTTGATTCTAAGGTTGCCGTATTGGAGGTTATGGGACTTGCACGGTTTGGCGTTATGGATTGGAGGGTTCCCTATTCTCTTCTCCCTGATAAATCTCATAAACGCGAATGGATTCGTGCATTTTTTGATTGTGAGAGCTACATCACTAGGAAGGTTATAAGGATTCAAACGGTAAATTGGGTAGGTATGAATCAAATCCAAGGGCTCTTGGAGGATTTCGCAATAAAGTCAAAGATATACACGTATGTTCCCAAAAACAGGAATTGGAATACAAATCACATTTTGATTATAGGACAAATGAAGTCTAGGAAGGTCTTTTTTGAGGAAATCGGGTTCAATCATGAAAAGAAGCAGGCAATTATGGCACATTCTCTAAACATTTATAAAAGACCTCTATTGACCTAGTCTTTGCCGGGTGGCACTTCCTGCCGGGATCGCATAATCCGGTATTGCACAAACTCTACTCAATTAGAGGTGTAGGCCTGGAAAGCTTGACCCGCAAGGGTATCTGGGTTCAAATCCCAGTCCCGGCGTTTTTACCTATCATCAATAGTGCTCCAGCAGATCAGGAAAAAATCCAGCAAAGAGATATCATCCAAACTTAGGAAAACCTAATTAAGGCGAACTTTCTACAATCTTCTTTAACATAGCAGGATCCACATTCTTCAACCTGGTGGCGATGGCCTTTTCTTTGACATCCTTAAGCAGCTCGATGTCCTCTTTTGACAATTCATTTACCAAATACGAGTACTGGGACAATGCTTTTTTTCCGTCAGAAGAGATCGCGTGTCTTTCGGCTATAGCGGCTTTCTTTGCCGCTTGTTCTACGATATGCTGTTGTTCAGTGCTTAATCCATCAAAAAATTCTCGATTAATCGCTAGTACCGTGAACCATACGCGATGGTTCGAATTAATAATAGACTTCGATACCCCTTGATCCAGCATCCCCTTCGCATCCTGTGCGGTTTGCTCCCAGGCATCGATCAGGTCTCCTTCAATGCCCGCGGCTAAGCTGTCCGGGATCTCTTTGGTCCAATTGTCTTTTTTTATCGCGGGAACTATTTCCATCCCTAATTCATTTGCAAGAATGCCAAAATCAGGTCCGTAGACAAGGGCTCGCTGCCCTTTTAAATCTGACAATTTTTTGATGTCAGATCGTTTGGAAACTATTGTTTCAAATCCTCCACTGAAAGTGAATGCAAGCGCTTTTAATTTTGAATTGTTGATCTCCCTTAGAAGTTCATCACCAATCTCACCATCCACAACCAAATCAACGTGTTCATCACTGGTGAACATATACGGTGAAGTCAGAATTAGAAGGTCCAAATTATATTCGACTAAATTACTAATGCCAATTTGCATCATATCCGTAGTACCATTCAATATCATTTCTTCTGCCTCTTGAGCAATAACCCCGCTGTTGGGAATTTGGGTTTCATTCACTACTATGATCTCTACTGTTAATTCTCCATCTGATAAGTTTTCCAGTTCTAGCTTGAATGTTTTTGCAGCCTCTAAAAAATAATCCACCGGTGGGTGGAGCACTCTCCATTTGATCGCGATTTGGTTTGAGGGTTGATTAGTGCCAGATTCAATCTGTTCAAATTTCAGCGATCTGCTTGCTATAGAAGTATCATGAACTACACAAGCAGAAATTAGAATTAAGGACACCAGGCAGAAACCAATTAGCAATCTCTTCATCTTACCTTGCGGTTCAACAATTGTCCTTTTTAAACTTTAGTATATCTGTCCAGAGGGTAAGGAATAAGTTTAAATAATAATTTCAATCATGAAACCAAACAAGGAAGGGGTTAGGTGGCGAATAGCTGGTTTTCCTCCACCATGTGCCCAAAATACAGTCTCGGCGTTTTTTCTATAAGAAATCGAATCTGAATTGAGAAAATAAGAACAAAAAATTTTCTTTGACCTATGCCATCTCCTCGAACCCTTGCCCATTCTCATTAAGCCTATAAACGCCGCCTCTAAAGAGCAGCCGATCTGCATATTGCTTCGGGACGCAGCGATATTTTGTATTTTCAATTTGCTCCTCTGAAGTTGTTTCATAAGCTTTTACGCAATCGCATGATTCAGAAGATCTTGTGCAAGTGTTCCAGGTATTTATCTCTTCAAGGCCATAATGCATGATGCACTGCTCAATGCCAATTTGTGTCATGAACGAATCAAAGTTCCTTGGGCACGCATCAACGCAGATCCCATTGATGTTCTTGGCAATCTCTTTTGGATCAAAACCGGTCACTGTTTCCTTGCAGATTAAAAAGATCCGATCTTCGCATGCTCCTTTGTAGTAGCCAAGTGCCTGCTGCGAGCAAGCAGAGCAACCATTGCTAAAGGTCTTTGCATCGGTGCTTTGACAGGGTGTTGTTACGCAGCGAATGCCATTATCAACAAGCCCGCATACCGGATTATAATCCATCGTGCAAATTCCTGCTTGTTTTTCTTGTTCAGTGCATTCATGGAATAAAGCCATTTCTTGTGGAGGTTCAATAGGCTCATCAATCTTCTCAACAAAAGTCTGTCCCTGCGCGTTGCATTGCCGTGGATATGACTCCATGATCGGATTCCCGGCAGCAGCGCAGTCCTCAAAAGAGGTTATTGGCGCTTGCTGCTCCTGGCAGGATACAAGTAGCATAAGCAATATGGAAAATCCGATCACGGTAACTGTTTTCATGAACCTGCTAAGCGCAGCCATCTTTATAATCCTTATGAAAGCTGCAATTACACTTGAAGTTAAAACAAAGGCTACCTGCTGGTTTTCCTGTGCAATGTGCCAAAATATAGTCTCGGCGTTTTTCTTAAATCTCTAAAGTCGCTTCATTTCCCGCCTTATCTTCAGCCCCAATTCGTAAAAATTCTGGCTTATACCTAAAGTGCAGTTGGGCAGTATAGTGGTTGCAGCCTGTACAAAATCTTCCAGAGGTGGTATCGGATTCAACAGTCAAGGTAACGGGCTCATTCACACTCACTTCGATCTTATACAAGTACGAACCGGTAGTATTGGTCACGCTCAGATTCACTAATTTTAATTTCGGCGCTGAAAAATCAACCCACGCAGTTGTTGTTCTTGAATCGATAGTGTTCAACCCATCGGAAACAGAGAAATAATATCCAATGCTGCTTGAGATCAAGAATCTGACCGTGGATTTTGAGACGGGGGAGAAGCCGGTGAGGGCGGTGGATGAAGTCTCGCTCTCCATCGAGGCGGGAGAGATTGTGGGACTCGTGGGG